>CAYHPV010000030.1:0-9654 GCA_964358735.1 uncultured Candidatus Peribacteria bacterium
TTTTTGTGAGTATCTGTGCCCGCAGGCGCAGTGAGAGGGAGTTGCTGCGCGTTGGGATATATGGCCGTAGGCGCGGTGGGCGCACTAGGTGTTGATGGTGTGGCTGTAACTTGATTCGGAGTTTCCATGTTTTTTTGTTTTGAAATAATTCCCTTCATTATAACACAAAGAGGGGCGGCGAGGCAAGCATTATGTTCGGGCGGGCACGTCGGGGGGACGAACCCTGAGTCACCCGGAACTTCACACGTTGCTATTCGACCGGGCCATGTAAGAACTCTTCCGAGAGGGCGAGCTCCAGCAGGAGTTTCCCTTGGGGGCCCTCTCCAATTATGTCAAGTTTGAAGCTGAATTGCGATAAAAGGTGCGTAAAAGTTATTACCGGAAGAATATCTTGCGCTCCGTGCCGACCCTTAAAATGCCATTTTATGAAGGTATAGACGGGCTACTATCTGGTGAATATCCAGTGAATACTGGGGCTATATATTCGTAAACCACGGTTTTTAATACCAGGAATCGGCATGATGATATTGACTCATGAATAACTCCCGCCCGGACTCACGACATCGGGCACGTGCTTACTGTGTTGCCCTGCCGGGCACGTGCCGGAAATTTTACATACAATATTATAGCCACCAGTCAACTCAAACAGCATTTTTTCAGGAATCGGTAATATTCCTGTAATCACCAGCCTCTATACTATGAACGTCAACGATATTCCGAAACTTGAAATTGCCACCTTTCAAAAATCCGAATATCATCTTTATCCCCTGACCACCAATCTCATGGCTACTCAAAAAAGAACTCAGAAAAGAACCAATCCCAAGGATGATGAAGTCGTCACCCGCGGAATACTCAAGGTTGAGCTCAAAAAGGAGCTCAAAAAAGAGCTCACTCCAATGCGGGAAGATATAGGCTTCCTTAAAAAATACTATTTTGAGATGCGTGAAGACCTCGACGATCTTAAAAATAAAGTCGATAATCTTCCAGGGAAAGAGTTTTTTATGGATATGAAGCAGGAACTTGCCGATATGATAAACAAGAGAGATCTAAGCGATGTCACCAATGAGGGAAGAATATTCGGCGCTGAGGAAAATATCAGGGATCATGAAAGAAGACTGGTGAAATTGGAAGAGTAGTTTCTACACATCCCCCACATTCGACAAGTCCATAATCGGAAGCATAATCGCGGAAACCATACCGCCCACCACGAGACCGATCACGATAATCAAAATAGGCTCGAAGGCTTTGGTCAGACCCTGAATCATCGAATCAACCTCATCATCATAGAGGTCGGCAACTTTTTTTGTCACGAGATCCAGGTGCGCCGTCTGCTCACCGATCTCGATCATATTGATGAGAATTACCGGAAAAAGAAAATCGTCATTGAGCGCCTCGGCAAGGGGAATACCCTGCTCCACATCCTGCGCGGCCACGAGAAGTTTCTGACGAAATGCCTCATTGCCAATCGCGTTCGCGATAATTTTCAGAGACTGCACGACCGGCACGCCACTCTCGAGAAGATCGCTCAGCAAACGAGAAAATCGAGACAAGAGGGATTTTCGCATGAGGGTGCCAAACATCGGAAGGTGAAGAATAAACATATCCCACTGGTATTTTCCGAGGACCGTTTTTTTCCAGGCAATAAGAGCGAAAAATCCCCCAAAAGCAACGGCGACCATAATGATCCAGTAGCTCTGAAAAAATCCACTCATGCTCAGCAGAATTTTTGTCGGGAGCGGAAGTTCCTTGCCGGATTGCGTAAAGAAGTCGGTCATCTTCGGAACCACGACCACCATCATGATGATAATCACCGCAACCAGTAAGCCGATAATCACCATCGGATAAATCATGGCACCAACCACTTTCGCGTTGATGGATGCAGATTTTTCGAGTCGATCAGCGAGACCACTCAGCACATTATTGAGCTGACCCGTCGCCTCACCCGACTTCGTCATACCAATCTGAGACTCATCAAACACATCAGGATACGCCGTCATCGCGTCCGACAGACTTTTGCCCTCGCCGACTTTCTGGCCTATTTCTGCGATAATATGACTGAGCTTCGGCTGATCCGCCGTTTGCGCGGACAGCGTTTCCAGAGATTTTATCAAAGGCACGCCGGCATTGATCATCACCGCCAGCAAACGAAAAAACGCGGCGAGATCTTTTACCGTGACCTTTGACTGCGCGATGAGCCAGTCATTGATTCGATAAAAAAAGTCGAGGAGAGGATTTCCGGTAAATTTTCCATAGCGAAGTTTTTCCTGCTCAATGAGTTTTTTCACCATCGCGACTTCGGCGATATCGATGGTAAGTGGAGCGTCAGTTCCATCAGTCACTCCTGAAAGATTAATGCTCGGATTGATCTGTGTCTGGGAACGCTCAGAGCTCTGCGAACTCTGAGTATTCATCGTAAACGTATCACCGGATCCGGCGCCAGCACCAAGCGTAAATGGTTGAGTAATATTAGACATAATCTTCGACTTTACGGGCTACGCCATACACTTCTTCCAACGAAGTAACACCCTTGAGGGCCTTCACCAAGCCATCTTGTTCAAGCGTAATCATGCCTGACTTGATCGCGGCTTTTTCTATCTCAATCGCGGAGGCTTTCTCCAGCACCATTTTTCTCAAAGTATTATTCATTCGCAATACTTCATAAATCGCGATTCGTCCGAAGTAGCCGATATTATTACACGTCGCACATCCCTTCGGCACAAAAAACTGTTTTGGATTCGGAGTGAGTAGCGCCTTATCCAGCTGCGGAAATTTCAACTCGACGTTCGTGAGGGCTTTAGAAATTTGCTCAACCAACGCAGGCGGTTCCGCCTCAGTCGCCGGTACCTTACACGTCTGACACAGCTTCCTCACCAAACGTTGTGCGATAATCAACTCCACCGTCGATGCCACGAGAAACGAAGGCACATCCATATTTTCAATACGGGTCAGCGTCTCAACGGCACTATTCGTATGAATCGTACTCAACACGAGATGACCCGTCAGTGAAGCCTCAATCGCGATATCCACCGTTTCTCGATCACGAATTTCACCCACCATAATAATGTCGGGATCCTGACGAAGCGCCGCGCGCATCCCCGTCGCAAAATTATACTGAATATCGTGGTGCACCTGACTTTGCGAAAGTCCATCCATCTGGATTTCAACCGGATCTTCAATCGTGAGAATATTCACATCCACGGTATTGATTTTATTCAGACAGGTATAGAGGGTCGTCGTCTTACCCGAACCCGTAGGTCCAGAGGTCAGAATAATCCCATTCGGCGAGTCGAGCCCCTCCATCAAATACTGAAAATTATTTCCATCGAGACCAATCTCCGAGACATCCGGAATTTTTCGAGACTTGTCCTGAATACGCATCACGATCTTTTCACCATTCACCGTCGGAAATGTAGAAACACGCAAGTCCATCTCGCGATTGTCCTTCGAGGTGACTTCACAGCGTCCATCCTGCGGAATTCGCTGCTCATCAATTTTCAAATTTGACATGATTTTGATACGGGAAATAACAGCAGGATGAATATTATTCGGATACTCGATAATCGACTGCAACGTGCCATCAATACGGTACCGTATTCGAACATGTTTTTCTTCCGGCTCCACGTGAATATCCGAGGCGCGCATATCGAGCGCGAGACTAATCATCATCAGCGCGAGCTGGGGAATATTCCCCGCCACAATCGCGTCTTTGAGTTGTTGGAATTTCGCATTATCAATCATCGGAAAAAATTATTTGCTTTTCTGGAAATAGGCATTGATCTCAGCACGGAACTGGATCGTTTTTTTTGAGTCCGCGTCATTTTCCTCCGAGAAGTTGAGCTGGATAGACTTCAAATCCATGAGTCGCAGCTTCGTCGACAGCGTTCCGGAGTTCTGGATAAATCGCAGGAAGTCATAAAAATTTGGCTCCGAAGCGGTAATGCTCATACTAATAGGTAAAATATCGTACTTCGAGGATTTGTCCGTGGTCGGAGCACCATACTGGATATCGGTGGCCACCATCGGGCTCACCTTATTTTTCTTGGCAAAATAGTCATCGAGCGTTTTGGTGAGATCGGTGTAATTTTCCGCCGAAGGAAAAACATTGGCAAGCTCGGTATCGAGTGACGCGTCACGATCTTTGTATTCGGTCTTAATAGAGGTATGGGTAGCTTCTTCTTTCTGCTTATCACGCTCCAATGCGCCCATGAGCTCTTCGCTCCTTTGGACGACCTCACTTTTTTCAGTGAGTTCGAGAAATTTTTCAGTACCAAATCCGGCAACCAGAAGTCCGACAAGAAGGATACCTATAAGATAGAGCGTAATGCTCCGACTCAGGTAGTGCTGTCGTATGAAGGCTGGCGATCCGATCTGGGTGGCGTTTGATTCCATGGGAAAAATTAAAGAGTAGCGGCATCCTTGAAAATATCCGGAAGTTTATCAATATCAATACCCTTATCACGCACATCGATGTCGTCATATTTCTGAATGGAAAGATCGATTTTGAAGGTCCCCTCGAAGCCATCTTTTTCACTGAAGCTTTTTGAAAAACTTCGCATCTCCACATTCTTGAACTGCTTCGAGCTCTCAAGCTCATCGATAAGTCCGGCCATAATCGTGAAGTTCACGCCATCAAAATCCTTGACGCTTCCACTGATCGTAATGCGTCCGGTCTCACCATCGAAATCAAATCCGGTGTAGCGAACACCACCGATATCGTCATAGAGCTTCGCCTTGAAACGACCCTTATCAATGGCGCCGGTGCGATCATAAATTTCACTGATGATATCGAACCACGGAATGCGGCTGTCTTTGATTTGAAAAATAAAGGCAAGACGGTGATGATATTTTCCACTGATCTGCAGAATAAATTTGCGAAGATCTTGATGGGTCATCTTTTCAAGGTTGCTCGAGATGAGTGCCTGGAGTGGCTTATTGCCAACAATCTGGAGGAGCTCGGTGAGTTCACGAAGCGCCGATTCGTCTGCTGAATTTTGCGAAGTAGATTTCGTCGATTTCATTCGTTCCGAGATCGCATTTTTTTTATCCTGAATCGTCTGCTTGAGAAATCCTTCAAACTCTTCCGTCGCAAGTTTTTTTTCTTCTTGTTTTGCCGCATCCTCGCCGAGCTCGGCACGATTTGGGACGAGATCCGTTTCACGATAGAGCGCGACAAATTTGTCCTTCGAAAGTTTTTCACGCGCGGAATCAAATGGACCAATCACATCGGCACGGGCCGTATCAAGCGCGGAAAGCAGTTCAACTTTTTTGTCTTGCGGAGCGCTATTCCACGCCTCGTACTTCATGAGGTACTCATTGGCGTTATAAAAAAACTGATCAAGATGTTTCTTTGCCGTCGAGTACCTCAGGAAATTTACATCCGTCTGAAAACTTTTGAGCTGGTCATTCACCGTCGTAAGGGTCTTGCCGATATTTGGCGGACCAAAAAGTTCAAAGTTTGGATCGAGCTGCGTGGAGAAAAAAACATAGAGCGCAAGTCCAAATGAGATAAGGGACGCGAACCCGATTTTCGCATAGGAAAGATGTTTTTTGAGTTGAAACTCCTTGTCGATAAAGAGGCTCGTGTCAATTTTTGGAAGTTCACCAAGGATCGATTTTTTCTTTTCGACTGACTCCTCTTCGCTCTTGATGAGACTCTGGAGCATCAAATCATCGCCCGGTTTTTTTTCTTTATTCTCAGCAAAAAGATTTTTGAGGAATGGATCTTGTCCGGCAGCCACAGCAGCATCGCTGCTCGCTCCCGTTTTCGCCGCTTCAGCAAGCGAAATACTCGGCACCACCACCTTCGTGGCTGCTCCCGTCTTCGCATCCGTCACCCCACTCCCAACCGGCGGTTTTTCATCCGTCAGGTGTGGCGTGATCTCGATACCACTTGCGTTCGCCGCATCCGTGAGAAAGTGGAAGAGTCGTTCTTCAGAAATGAAATCAAAAATTTTTGCCATATGTTTGTATATTTTTTGAGACTTTTGTAGCACTCATAAAATCCATACAGTATAGCAAATATTCGCCGGAGTGTAAATAGCTTTAAAAACCAACCTCCCATGAAATGCCAAAGCTAGAACATAAAACAAAAATATGTCAGAACCCTCAGCTTCGTCCTCCAGAGGATGCTTCGCTAGGCACGTGCCGAATTTTTATTATAAAATATAAAAAACATAGAGCAAGAAGAAGTGTAGAGTTTCAGTAACATGAATATAAAAGCGGGCAGCTCTTCAGCTGCCCGCAGCAAATCACAAAAACATTTGAAACTTCTTAAAACTTAGTACGCTCGAAGCTGGGATAGGGTCAGTCCATCTTTAGTAGCACTGTCACTCGTGTACTTGACAGAGTATGTGCCGGAATCAGCTTTGGTCACCTCAGCCACATAGAAGCTATTGCCCGTCCACTGAGCAAGGACCTTGTCGCCAACCTTGACGTTGCCGGCAAGAAGATTTTTGTTAGGGCGAATGCTTGACTCGGTAACACAGGATGGAGCCGAGCCATCGGTCCACTTGACCTCGACACCCGTAGCGCATGGGCCATTAACAGTGCCTTCATACCACATTGGACCAGACCAGACCGCGACGACCGAGTCACCAGCCTTGAATGTCGAAGCAGAAGGGGTTTTATAAGCTGGCGTTTCAACCGAAAGAGGTGCAGGCTGGCATCCAGCCGCCACACTAAAAGCAAACACGGAGGCAGCAAGAATCGCAGCCGTAAGAGTTTTTCGAATCATACGAAAAGAAATAAAGAAATAAAATTGAGAAAGATCTTGCGAAAAATCTCATGCAGAATATAGCAAACCACGAACAAATAGGCTAGAGTAAGAATCCATGGATACAACCGCTACACACAAAAAAAAGCGTCCAGCCCTTCCCGAGTGGTTCAAAATCCGCCCGCCAACGACCGATGCATTTGCAAAAATAAAATCACAACTGACGGCTACCGGCCTGAAAACCGTCTGCGAAGAGGCACGCTGTCCGAACCTCGCTGAGTGCTGGAGCGGAGGTACGGCGACCATCATGCTCCTCGGAGAAACCTGCACACGCGGATGCCGATTTTGCGCGGTAAAAACAGGAAATCCGCACCAGGCCATCGACGAACTCGAGCCATGGAAACTCGCCCAGACCGTGAAAAAAATGGCAGAAAATTCGGGACTTGATTACATTGTACTCACGATGGTCGCCCGCGACGATCTCCCAGACGGTGGCGCAGCACACCTCGCAAAATGCATCCGTGCCATTCACCAAGAAACGTCGCACGTCCTCGTAGAAATACTCATCTCTGATCTGCGTGGAAAAGAGTCTTCGCTGCAAACGGTGCTCGACAGCGAACCCGTCGTCCTCGCCCACAACATCGAAACCATCGACCGTCTCACAAAATTTGTCCGTGATGGTCGTGCCAATTATCAGCAAACCCTCAAGGTCCTCGAAAATTCCAAACGTCTCGCCCCCCACATCTACACCAAATCCTCGATCATGCTCGGCCTCGGCGAAACCGAAGAAGAAGTCGTGCAGGCGATGCGCGATCTCCGTGCGGTCGGCGTCGACATGCTCACTCTCGGCCAATATCTCCCGCCCTCTCAAAACCACATTTCACTCAAAGAATATGTTCACCCCGACCAATTTAAAAAACTCGAAAAAATCGGCCTCTCTCTCGGCTTCATCTACGTCGCTTCCGGGCCTTTAGTACGGAGCTCATACCGGGCCGGGGAGTTATTTGTGAAAAATCTGGTGACGACTCGGGAATAAAACAAATCTTGAAAAAACCAAAAAAGCTCCGTAAAGTCTGCGGTACATATCCTTTAAAAGGAGAATCCAATGCCTGAAACACCAAAAGAGATAGCGTTACCAGAAAGCCAAACTGCAAGACCAAGTCCACACCTACAAATACCAGATACAGCACAAGGCATTACAGCAGTAGAGAGTGTTGCGCGCGTTTCTGTCGCAGCCGCTCTAAATGACGATGATCCTCTTGAAGTGAATGGTTCAGGTTGGGGAAGTGATCGATGCATGTAGTAAATTGCCAAAAAAGAAAAACTATAGCAGAATAGTATAACACCCAAAAACGTACCATTTTTGAAGCTGAAAGTTTTCCCGGGAAAAGAATTTACATTAAAAAATATCACAAAACGGTGTCAAATTTAAAGCTAAAAGTCTGCCCGGGCAGAGATTTTTAATTTGAAACAAAGAGATCTTCCGTCAATAACCCAACTCCTTTCCTTGCACCCAAAGCCAGAAAACCGTAACATACGGCCGAAATGACCCAAGACATCTTCTCCCAATTCAACCCGCTCGAAGGAAAGCGCTTCCAGATTATGGACGAGAGCGGTACGCTCGTTCCCGATTCCGCTGTGGCAGCCCTTATTCCTCCCGAGTGTACCGATGACTTCATCAAGCAAGCCTACGAAAAAATGCTCTTTATGAAGATGGCCGATCAAAAGGCGAATAATTTACAAAGAACTGGTCGCATGGGAACCTACGCGTCTATCAGAGGACAGGAGGCGACACAGGCAGGCGCCGCACTCGCCCTTACACGCGAAGATTGGCTGGTGCCAGCGTTTCGTGAACTTGGCGTGATGTGGATGCACGGCGTCCCGATGGAAAATATCTATGTGTACTGGATGGGAAATGAAATCGGCTCACTTCCGCCACCAGATGTGAACTGCATTCCGATTTCCATTGCGGTGGGCTCACAGATGCTCCATGCGGTCGGTATTGGCATGGGCATGAAAAAGAAAAAAGAGACGCACGTCGCCGTCACATTTTTTGGTGATGGTGCGACGAGCGAGGGAGATTTTCACGAGGCGATGAACTGCGCCGGTGTGTTTCAACCGAATACGGTGTTCATTTGTCAGAATAATCAGTGGGCGATTTCCGTTCCACGATCCTATCAGACGAAGTCAGTGACCATCGCACAAAAGGCTCAGGCATACGGAATTCCAGGCATTCAGGTAGACGGAAATGATCTCATCGCGATGTATGTCGCCACGAAAACAGCAATGGATCGTGCACGACGTGGCGAAGGTGCCACCCTCATCGAGGCCTACACCTATCGTCTCGGCGATCACACCACATCAGACGATGCGAAAAAATATCGAGATCCCGCAGAAGTAGAAATGTGGAAACCGAAAGATCCGATGATTCGTTTGCAGAAATATCTCGCAGGAAAAAATATCTGGTCTTTAAGCTACGAAGACGAACTCATCACTCGTTACGAAAAAGAAATTGAAACCATCGTCGAAAAAGCGCAGAGCGTTCAGTATAATCCAGCCGACATTTTTGATTACACCTACGCACAGCTCACACCGCATCTTATCGAGCAGCGCACAGAGTTTCTTACACGTCTTGAAATTCAGTCATAATGGAAAATCCAAAACTCAACATCGTCGAAGCAGTCAATCTCGCCCTCAAACAAGAAATGGAGCGCGATCCATCGATTCTCATTTTTGGTGAGGACGTCGGAAAAGATGGCGGAGTATTTCGCGTGACGGACAAATTACAGGATCAGTTTGGCGAAGAGCGAGTCTTTGATTCACCGCTTGGAGAGTCAGGAATCGCCGGTATGGCAATTGGCCTCGCGATGTACGGATTCAAACCGGTGGTCGAGGTGCAGTTCGATGGATTCTATCAGCAGATGCTCGATCAGATGCTCCAG
>CAYHPV010000031.1:0-5998 GCA_964358735.1 uncultured Candidatus Peribacteria bacterium
AGCTTTTCCGTCGTATTACCGCCAGTGTTTCTCTTTCTTCGGTCTTTCTTTTTGCTGTTTTTGCCTACGCGCTCAAGGTTCCCGTGACCTTTGCCCGTGAGATGACGGTGATGCATGACGTGGAGGGAAGTGTGACGGTCACTCGTGATGGTAAACAAATGGCTGCGCAAAAAGGATTTGAACTTGAGGATGGCGATACCCTTCAGACCGGTGAGGATGGTAAGGCCGTCGTGACCTATTTTGATAGCAGTATTACCCGTTTTTTTGAGAATACCCAGGTGTCGTTTCAATCACTGAGGTCCGAGAATTTTGGATTTGACCACTCGGTTTCCTTGAATCTCGACACTGGACGTATGTGGTCCAATATTATTGATTATGTTACGAACTCTGAATTCAAAGTCACGGCTCGTGATCTTGTGGCTTCTGTCTCGAGACGTGCAACGTTCCTCCTTTCTGCCGAAGATGATACCGCCTCACTTCAGGTATTCCATAATGTCGTGAATGTTGGAAATGCGAGCGGTACTCTTGGCGAGACGGTGCGTGCCCCAGAAAAGGCTATTACTAAAGGCTATCAGGTGGTCGCGAAGGTGGATGCGCCCGCCCAGGTGGTTCTGCCCATTGTCCTCAAAGAAGAAGAAAAGCGTTGGGTTGCCGCGAATATTGTGAGTGATCAGCAGCTCCTCGGAGAGGTGGAAAAAGAGAGTAAAGGCGTGGTCGCCGGTCCGCTCGGTAGACTCCAGGAACATGCCTCTTTGCTCTTGGCGTTTAACCCTGATGAGCGCTTCAGACTGGAGCTCAATATTGCTGAGAAGAACTTTTATGAAGTTTTTAGGCGGACTGGAGTGACGGTTGATGAGGTTCGGGCGGCGTTTGAGGTGCTTTCGGCCGTGGTTGAGCGATCAGTGACGATCATATCAGAGGATGTAAAAAAGTTGGCCGGGGCTGTTTTGCTTTCTGCTCGCAGTGAGCTTCTTGCGGCGAAACCGGAGTCGGGTTTGTATGATTTGAAAATTGCCCTTGAGGATAAGGATTTTGCCGGTACTCCTGATGATGCTAAGCTGAAGGTCGCTCTCGATCAGGCCTCACAGTTTTTGAGTGAGGCACAGGATTTACAGATCAATGGGGCAGTTGAGGTGGCTCGTAAGGCCGCTCTCAAGTATCAGGAGCGCGTGAAAGAGACTGACCAGATTCTTGCTCAATTGGCCGTGAAAAAGGTCGTTGTTGCTCCTGAATTGCTGGAAAAACGCGCGGCTCTTGAAAAATTGTATCTGGCCTTTAGAACGCCTGCGCCCGTGATTCCACGTGATGTCGGGGCGGTGCCTCAAGATACTCTCGTGAAAACTCCTGACTTGAATGGCACACCACCCGTGGGTGCTGCTGCGACTACCTCGACCAATTCTTCGGCTGAACAGGCCGCTGTTGGTGCGGTTCGAGCTGGAGAACAGGTTCAAGAAACTCAAGAAGAGGCGCCACAACTCCCACCGAAGTTGCAGCTGAGTCGGGATTAGGGAACCTCTGAAAAATGTGTATTACTGCGTCAATTTCGTCGGTTCCTCATCGCTGTACCGCTTTGTACAGCTCCTTCGTAACCTCCTCATTTCCTTGTACTCCATCATTTTTCAGAGGTTCCTTCGTTGATGGCGCAATCAAATCCCACTGGTTTGTAGAATTTTTCTGGATCTAAATCATTATTATTTTGAATATCGGCTTTTTCGGGAGCTTTTTCTGAGATGATACAGGTCATATCTTCTGCGAGACCTTTTCGCATTTCTTCATGAAATATTTTTATCAACGTTGTCATACATTGTTCAAGTTCTTTTGATGGCTTGCCCTCGAGTTCAATCATTCCGGTTGTTCTGAATGTTGTTTTTGGTACTTTTCCTGATATCACCTGCATTTTTACAAAAAATTTTCTCGTCGTGCCACCGCACAGACCATCAAACATTGATGTTAATTTTTTTACCATACTGCCTTGGATTTCCGCCATTGCCTGAGCTAGTTTTTTTGCGTTATCAGTTTCTTTTTCTGTAAGGACGACTGAGGTTACATCTTCTGACTCTGGTATTACCGTGATCGTTGCTGTGCCTCGGTTCCCCTGATGCGTGGTCGCGTGGCCTTGGGTTGCTGGCGCTGGTGTTGGTTGTGGTGTTGGTTTGTTGCAACCTGCCATCGTTGGTGCGATGGTCATAGCTAGAGTGGCAATGGTTTTTTGCAGTGAGTTCATGTTGGAGTTTTTATAGTTTAGCTACAATTTTACCTCCGTTTGTGCGCACGCACAAGTAAAAACACATTTTTTAGATAAGACAAGCGTCTGGTTCGCCTACTTCAGCTTCTTTTTGCTCTCTTTTTCCGGTAGAAAATTGTCTTTGCTGACGACCTTTTTTCCACTTTTGAGCTCAAGGTCGAGGCGGGCTTTTCCAGCCACGGAGCCACCTTTTTGTGCTGCATCCAGGTTTTTGTTGAAGCCTTGGGCATCCGTGCTTTTGGCAATTTCGGTCGTGGCGGCTTCTCCGAGCATGTTGAAGATGAGCTCGAGATCGGTCATGTGGTCGCGAAGATTCTCCCGTTTTAAGCCCTTAAGCTCCTTGTATTCAGTTGGAGTCATTCCGAAGGTCGCCTTTGATATTTCCGCCGTGAGAATTGAATATTCTATCCCTTCTTTGACGCCTCGATTTTTCCACTCATTTGTCAGCGTTTCGCGTACGGCTATTCCGCGCATGCGCTTATCGATCCAGTCGTCCGGATATCCTTTTGCTTTGTAGAGATCTTTTGTTCGCTTCGTAGCCAGTTCGGGGTCTTCGATTTCCTGGATACGTTCATATCCTACTTTTGCGAGCCATCGCTTGAATGGTTCCGCTTTTGGAGAGGGAATGGATTGGATGATGCGAAAAATGCCTTCAGTGTTGGCGCAGTCGGTTTCGCGAAATTTTCCATCTGTTGCTATCAATTTCAACTGTCTACAAATTGTAGAGAGTTGAAATTCGTCTTCGTTCTGCACTCTTGCCTTCATGGCTGTCCAGTAAACACTAGGCCTATCGCTGTTGGTTAAGGCCTCAATGACATCTACCACCGAAAACCACCACTCATTATTATACAGGGTTTTCCTGATTTTACTGTCGCCGAATAATGCAATTTTTGTTGGTTCCATGATTTTTTGATTAATGATTAAGATCACTCAAAGTATAGGTGAGTGTTTACTCACCGTCAAGAGAAAATGATTGCGGGGTGAGTACTTGGAAATTCATGCTGTGTGATCTGATACTTTTTTTAGAACTTTCCTGCAAGTCTCAATATCAAGCCAATTGCCGCGAACATACCTCCCACGATCCAGAAGCGCATGACGACGGTGGCTTCGGACCAGCCGAGTTTTTCGAAGTGGTGGTGGATGGGGGCGATGAGAAATACTTTGCGGCCGAAGAGTTTTTTTGAGGTGAGCTGGATGATGACGGAGAGGGTTTCGATGACGAAGATGGCGCCAATCATCACGAGAGCGACGGCGGAGTCGGTCATCATGGCGATGACGCCGAGGGTGGCGCCCAGGGCTAGTGCGCCGGTGTCGCCCATATAGAACTTGGCGGGCGGGACGTTGTACCAGAGGAAGGCCAGGAGGGCGCCGACGATGATGCTACAGAAGGCCGAGAGGATGAAGAGACCTTTGACGAAGGCAATCACCGCAAATCCTCCGAAGGCGATAATGAGCAGGCCACCGGCGAGGCCATCGAGGCCGTCGGTGAAGTTGACGGCGTTGGCGGTTCCGGAGATCACGAAAATAAAGAGAGGAATGTACCAGAGGCCAATTTGGAAGTCACCGAATCCCGGAAGATGAATCGAGTTGAATCCGAGTTTGTAGTAAAACCATGATGCGCCAATGGTCGCGAAGACGAGGAGCCAGAACATTTTTGGTTTGACGGCGAGGCCTTTGGATTTGCCTTTGATATTGATGTAGTCGTCGAGCAGGCCAAGCAGGGCTGTCGTGATGAGGGTGAAAATTGGCAGCCAGGTTTCGTTACGATTGATGAGCGAGTGATCGATGAGTCCGAAGTAGGAGAGTACTCGTGAAAAAAGAAGGACGAGAATGACCGTGCCCCAAATCAAGATTCCTCCCATCGTCGGCGTTCCTGCTTTTTTGGCATGCAACTCATTGAAAATCGTGGCTGCTTCTCCCGTGGTTGCCGTAATGCGGAGCTGTTTTCCGAGTTTGTGATGATGGAGAAATCGGATGAAGGCCGGTGCCAGCGAGAGGGCAAGGAGGAATGCAAAGATCGAGGAACCAACGATCAGGGTGATTTGACGGAGTGGGCCGGAGAAGAGAGAGAGTTCTTGCATGGGGAGAGATTACCAGGTAAAGTTTTTGGCTGTCCATTCTAGGAGCGTCACCGATTCCTTGAATCGGTCGGGGCTATCGAGAATGACCGTGAGGATGGGCGCATTGTTTGGGAGTATAGCCAGGCCGACGAATGAGTAACCCGCTTCTGCGGTGTGTCCTGTTTTAAATCCTTTGAATCGTGGATCTTTTTCGAGCAAGATATTTGTATTTTTGAGTTCGTGTTTGAATTGCTGATTGACTGACATGATCGTGAGTTTGGATAAACCGACCGTGTATCGTATGAAACTGTTCCGGTAGGCAAATCCGGCAAGAAAGGATATGTCTTCTGCGGTTGAGTAGTTATCGGCTCGATCGAGGCCTGCTGGATTTCCGAAATGGGTATTTATGAGTCCTAATTTTCTCGCCTTTTCATTCATTTTTGTGACGAATTTTTCAACGCTTCCCGCATTATGAATGGCAAGCGTGTAGGCGGCATCGTTTCCGGATTGAATGAGAAGTCCATAGAGTAGATCACGAATGGTTATTTTTTCGCCTTGCGCCAGCCAGATTCTTGAGCCTTCGATGTTGATGCCGCTTGCCGGCACTTTCACAATTTCATTGAGGTTGTGTTCATCAAGGATGATGAGTGCGCTCATGAGTTTTGTGATACTTCCGATTGATCGTCGTTCTTTCATCTTTTTCTCGACGAGTATTTTTCCACTTCGTAAATCTACCGCCATGTAGGATGCCGCTTGAATGGGTGGTTTTTTGCCCCCAAGGGGTGAATTTGCTAATTCATCTGCGGTGTTTTTTTCGGATGTTTCTTCCGGAATCGGTGCTACGGAGAGCATTTCTTCAAAGGCACTCACTTTTTTTGGCTCCACCGTGATGTAGTTTGTGTTTTTTATGAGCGTTGCGACGTAGAGCGAGATGAGGCCACTTATCATGGGTGGTGCGTCAAGGGGTGAGGGACTGTATTTCTTTTGGCGTCAGGTTGCGCCATTCTCCTTTTGGAAGTTTTCCGAGCGAAACTCCTCCGATCCGGACTCTTTTGAGATATTGTACCGTAAATCCAAGATTTTGAAACATTCGTCGTATCTGTCGTTTTTGGCCTTCCTGAAGCGTAATTACGAGATACGTTCGTCCATGCTCTTTTTTCGTAATCTTCGCCGCGGCAATTTTTGCTATTTTTTCTTTTCCTGTTTCTTCATCGGTGAGCTTGATTCCTTTTTTCATCTGCTCGATGTGATTTTCGGAAATATTCCCAATACTGATGACGAGATACTCTTTTTCACACGTGTATTTCGGATGCATAATCTGATTGGCGAATGCTCCATCCGTGGTTAGTAGAATGAGTCCTTCACTGTTTTTATCGAGTCGTCCCACAGGATAGAGGTGCGGAATATTGGGAAGCAGTTCGGTGATTTTTGTTTCGGCGTGGTAGTCATCGAGGGTGCAAGTCACTCCTTCTGGCTTATTGAGCATGATATAGGATTGTTTGCTTCGAGGTTTTACGGTTTTGTTTTCGTAGGTGACTTTATCTTTTTCTGGATCTATTTTTGTTCCAAGGACGGTACAGACTTCTCCATTGATCGAAATTTTTCCATCGAGAATAAGCTCCTCTGCTTTTCTTCGAGAACAGATACCACAGGAAGAGAGATATTTTTGGAGTCGGGTGTCTTTCATGGTTTT
>CAYHPV010000031.1:6098-9509 GCA_964358735.1 uncultured Candidatus Peribacteria bacterium
TCAACGATGTAATCATAAGGATCTTTCATTTTTCTTGGTAGATAGTCTTCACCAAGTTCGATGATGATGTCGGCATCACTCAGATACTGTGATTCCAGATATTTTGGCGGAATGACTGTGGAGGTGATTCCCGGAATCATGCTTTGGAGAGCGGTAATAGCTCCCGCTGGAATCTCTTTTTTCAGAAAGTAGGTGGTAGTTTGTACATCTTTACTTGCGCCATTTCCGAAGCGAATAACTTTGAGACAGAGACGGTTGAAGAGAATTTTTGTTTCACCGGCCAGACCCGGAGCTTTGGTTCCATTGAGTACCTGGATTTTTATTCCGTTGCGATGTAATTCCGGATAATTAAATTGCGCTTCCGTAAAATTGTGAATGTCTTTATTGTCTTTTGTCGCGGCTACGAGCACCGATGCGCCATTGTAGAGATCGCGTGCTGGCGTGTAGAGAAGCCCACCGCAGATGGTTGGATCATCATGAATTGAAAAGGTCGCGATATTTTCTTTTTTTATCTGTGATCCTATTTTTCCGAGTGTGATCATTTCCTGGAGTCCGAGATCGGTTCCCATGTATGGCCCAATAGCTTCGTAGATATTTTTTATTTTACTTGTGTCTCCCAGAATTCCCTCTTTTTCTGCTTTTTCTTTGAGCGCGAAAAGCATGAGTTGCTGTCGTTTTGATCGATCGAAGTCTGATGTCGTCTTGCGACTTCTGGCGTACTTGAGGGCCGTTTCTCCGTTGAGATGCTGGAGTCCCTTTTGGAGTGAAAAAATTTCATACCCGATATTTTCTCCACGTGGATACTCTGGATCGTAGAGGCTTTCCGGTACATCAATATCGATGCCACCAACTTCGTCGATTACTTTTTCAAATCCCTTGAAGTCAATTTTTACATAGTTATGAATTTCCAGATTGGTAATATCTTCAATGTGATCGATGAGCATTTTTCGTCCAAGACTTTCGCTCTCGAGCTGGTTTTTTCCCACATGGTAGATATTGTTTATGCGCATCCCTCCAAGCTTTTCATCCTCTATATAAAAATCTCGCGGAATTGAGAGCAGGCGGACGTCGTTTCTTTTTTGATCAATACTTGCGATGATAATCGTGTCGGTGAGATCCGGACCATCGTGATCACCACCTCCACTTCCGAGAAGAAGAATATTGGTGTGGCCGTAGCTATCTTCCTGGAGGTCTCGTCCGAAGAGGAATACTACATCTCTGATACTGACGCCCTGAAGCGTCCGATAGGCCATGAATATCATGAGCATCGCCACGATCGCGCTTAACAAAACCGTCTTTTTTGGAGTAAAGATTTTTATGGGAGTTGCTGGATGCTCTTTATCCTCTCTGTGCTGTAGGTGTTGACGTCTCGTGAATGCGTGAAGTCTCTCGTTTCCAATTTTTCTTCGATGAAAATTCATAGAGATGGTACATTGTGCGGCCATTCAAAGCGCCCAGTTATTTTACGCTTTTTTACCTTGTTAACAAGATGGTAATTTTGACATCTCCCAGTTTTGTGACCGCGAGTCCGATGCCTATTTTTTTCCACTCTTCATTGGTGGCGCTCGACGGTTCGGCAACTTTTGCGACGATGTCTTTGGTTGAGTTTGTTGAAAAAACAAAGAGCTGGACGCTGCTGCGAATATTCGCTGCCCGAACAAGATCTTTGAGACTTTGTCCGTCGCTTGTGGTGACCCCAAACTCGTCGGTGTCTGCCAGTTTTTGACTCCAGGTTTTCGCGATGCTCGCGAGTTGAGTATCATCGGTAAGCATGTTTTTTCCACCGCTTGTTCGCTGCTGATTGATTCCTGTTACCATCTGCTCCTTGA
The DNA here is from genome assembly GCA_964358735.1 of uncultured Candidatus Peribacteria bacterium. GTDB lineage: Bacteria > Patescibacteriota > Gracilibacteria > UBA1369 > UBA12463 > CALREA01. Next base: position 7,928 of record CAYHPV010000031.1, read on the forward strand.
GCGTGTTGAGTTTTTCTCCGGTGATAGCCTCACCTGCAAATTCCTGTGTGATTTTTAGGTTTCCGTCTGGTGACTTCGTGATGCCGATTCCAACGCGGCTCCACTGGTCATTTAAAATATTACTCCGATGAATCGGACTTCTTAGCAGACCTTGCATAGCTGAAAGAAGCGTTTGTGCGTTGGCAAGATTTTCTCCGACATCGGTCGGGAATCCAGCTTTTTTTCGTCGATCTTCCGGAGACTGGCCACTGGGATTCTCATGGCCGAAGAAGTTTCGAGCGACCATATCATCACTGTGATTTTGTGCCAGATTATTGAGGGCGTTATCGAGAGTTACTGGTGAAAGACTGAGTCCGGTTCGAAGGCTATTGATCATCTGGAGCATTTTTTGACGATCATCAGTGATGTTTACGGTGTGATCTTTTGTTCCGCGATCGAATATCAGGTCGCGGTAATCTGGAATCAGGGGTGTGCCAGTTGAAACGTAGAGGGGTATGTTGAGCGCCGCGCCACCCGTGGTTTCATTGATTTCAATAATGTATCGGCCTGTTTCTTTTGGCTTGTAGCTCAACGTGAGTGTACTTTTTTCCGGAATGATCTGGTTTCCCGGGGTCCCACTTTTTGCACTGCTTTCCAAAGATATCTTTTCAGTTTTTCCATTTGGCAGGGCGATATAGGCGTCTGCTTCTATATTCTTGAGCGCTGTAGCGTCTATATTTATTGACTCTGTGTCTGATATTATTGCCGGAGGTTTCGTGTTGACCGTGAGTACATCTTCTTCAACCGTCCTGAATCCATGATAGGTAATGCGATTTTTTTGCTTGAGTGTTTTTCTCCAGCCAGTTGTTCCGCTGAGTGATTTTGTCGCCAGAGTGATTATGATTTCTCCTGGTTTGAATGCTGCGAAATCGGGGAAGTTGAGCGGAAGAGAGGTAATGTTTTGTCTGGTAATGACGTGAACCATTTTTTTTTCTTGCTCGAAGGTTATGCGATGGAGATCGGCGAGTGTTTTTTTCCAGGCTATCTGTGTTGTGTCGGTTTCTGCATCGTATTTTAGACTCATTTTCTTTTTTACCGTTGCTGTTTTTGGCTTTCCTGTGGCTTTTTCCGTTTGGTTTATCACTTCGATCTGATAAATTTTGCTCTTTCCTCCTTTTCCTAGAATTATCCCGAGCTGAAAATTTCCCGCGTCAGTGAATCGAAGAGGAATGGTGAAGGCTCCGTTTGTGATCGAGGATTCGGTGTTTTTGAACTGCTCTTTATTATTAGTGTCCGTAAAATTGAGAAATGCGAAGAGTGAGGTTGCGCTTGTCGAGCCAGTCACTTTTCCTTTGAGGAGGTAGGTTTCATCTTTGTAAAATATGTTTGGAATGGGAGTGTCGAGAATAATTTGATCAAAGGCATCTACAGGGATTTCGCTTTTTGTTAGGGCTTGAGTGGACGTTGGTGTGCCGATTTCTTCATAGGCTTCATTGGTGAGGATTGGGTCCTGGTACTCGTCGTAGGCTTGTTCCTGTGCGTGAACGGGCTGCGCGATAGCAGCAAGCAGCAGAACGGTTGCGATCAGTGCGACGCGAATTTT
>CAYHPV010000032.1:0-3280 GCA_964358735.1 uncultured Candidatus Peribacteria bacterium
AGTACCGTATCCGCAGCAATTGGCATTCCTGACTATCTCACGCCAAAAAACGTAGGCATGAAAGGAGTGAATAAGGCGGTAACCGAACAGGTAAAAAATGCTGAAAAAGGTGGCGAACAGGACGCCGCGGTCGTGGGAGTCAATATCATTCTCCAGTACATTGCCAATCTGCTGCTCTTTCTCGCGGCTCCACTCTCCGTGCTCTTCATTGCCCACGCCGGCCAGAGCTATACCTTTGCCATGGGCGACGAAACCAAACTCGAGAGTGCCAAACGAGAGCTTACCTGGGCCATTCTTGGCCTCCTCCTCGTCATGATGTCGTACGTGATCGTACGTCTTCTCATTCAGCCACTGCCTATGTTGCAGGACGCAACCGATGCAAAACTGGGAACCGGAGAGAAAAAGGCGACCACGCAGGAGGGTGGAACAGCAGGATCAGGCGAAAAGAAAAAATTTGATTTCACGGATGAGATCAAGCAGGTCGAGGATAATGCAAAAGCGAATAAAAACGCAAAAGCAACCATGTATGATCCAAGCGGAAACTTAAACGGTATTGACGCTTACATTATCCATGGTGATGGAAAAAAACCAGTATGTATTAAAAAAGATGTCTGTTTTCCAAGTGATGGAAAAAAACCAACATACTTCCTCAATGGGAAACCAGTGAGTAAGAGCGAATTTACAACAGGCCTCGAAGCTTACGCCGCAAAAGAAGCGGCAAAAAAGTAATCATGACTTTTAAAGGAGAGTCCTTAATAGACCTTGTCATGCGCGCCAATATCGATAAATGTAAAGATCAATACTTCTTGCTCTTTCTCTGAGTACTTTTCATAAATTACCCTCACGTCATCGGTGATCGAAAAAGCATATTCATTTTGATGCTTTCCTTTTAATTTATGAGTTCTCAAAGAAGGCTGGTATTCGTCATCAATAAAAATCCTAAGTTTTTTTATAAATAATTTCCGCGTTTTCACGCCTAATCTCCCAAAGGATTTTTCAAATCTTCTGGTGCGCTGGATAATTTTTTTCATTTCGCAAGTGATTCAAAATTTTTTATGCAGGCTTCCTTGCCTTTCTTTGTGGACACATCAAAAGAAGCTGTTACCTCATCATCGTCCGATATTAAACCAAATTGTAACTTATTTTCATTATAGGCCTTTAAGGCCTGCACCACGACAAAAGTCAGGGTTACTCCATCCTTTTGTGCTTTTTTCTGAGCCGTGGCCTTTAACGGCTTTTCTATATTGATGGTCAATGAAGTCATAGAGATGAGTAATAATGATTATACACTAATATTACACTAATAATTTCATGAGGTCAAGAAGTAATTACCCCTCAATCCTCGGAAAGAGCGGCTCCCCTTTTGTGAGAGAGGTGCCAATTTCCAGCTGTCCCCAGGCAAGATTTTTTTCAAAACTTACGCCACCAGTCACACCGCCAAACTGCGCGAGAATTTTTTCAGAGGTACCGGGAAGAAATGGTTGCAATAAAACACCAATAATACGAACGGTCTCAAGGAGCTGGTACATCACCTCGCCAAGTTTTTCCATATCGCTCTTCGCGAGCACCCACGGCTTGCAAACCTCCACGTGTTCGTTTGCCGCTTGCACAAGCTTCAAAACAATTTCCAGCGCTCGCTTGAGATCAAACTCAGCAATCGCCGCATGATATCCGGCAATGAGTTCATCAAGTGGAAGAATCGAACCCGCAGCACGTCTCACCACCTTTCCCTCAAAATATTTTTCATTCATGGAAAAAACACGATACACGAGATTCCCAAGGCTATTCGCCAAATCAGAGCTATAGACACTCAAAAATCGGTCAGCATTGAAGTCGCCATCATCGGTCGTCGGAATTTCACGCAACAAATAATATCGCACAGGATCAGCACCATACCTCTCCACATACCCAAAAGGATCAACCACATTCCCAAGAGACTTGCTCATCTTCTGACCACCCGAGGTAATAAATCCGTGAACATAGATGTTCGCAGGAGTCGGTAAACCAGCGGAAAGAAGCATCCCAATCCAGATTCCCGCGTGAAATCGGAGAATATCTTTTCCAATGAGGTGCACGGATGCCGGCCAGAATGTTTTGAACGTCTCATTTTCTTCCCCATACCCAATGCCGGTAATATAATTCGAAAGCGCATCGCACCAGACGTACATCACCTGAGTGTCATCACCAGGAACTTCGACGCCACATGGCAACATCGTCTTCGGACGTGAAAAACTGACATCGGGAAGCCCCTCGCCAATGATATTGAGGATTTCATTTTTTCGCGCCACGGGAATAACTTTCAAAGTATCGGATTCAATAAGTTCACGGATCTTCGCAGAATACTTTGATAATTTAAAAAAGTAATTCTCTTCTTTAATGAATTCCGGAGCCTTCTTGTGAATCGCGCAAAGTCCATCCACGAGATCTTTCTCAGGAATATATGATTCACAACCAACACAGTATAAACCTTCATAATTTCCCTTATAAATATCACCATTGTCAGCCATCTTCTGCCAGATTTTCTGAGCACCTTGCTTGTGTGCGGGATCGGTCGTTCGGACAAAATAGTCATTGGTGATCGCGAGAGCTCCGGTAAGATCTTTGAAACGCTGCGCGTTTTTATCCACCATTTCCTGAGGCGTCATACCACTTTCCAGGGCGGTACGATAAATTTTTATGCCATGCTCATCCGTGCCGGTTTCAAAAAAAACCTGATCCCCGAGACAACGATGATATCTCGCAAGCGCATCAGCCTGCACGAGCTCCATCGCAAAACCAATATGCGGAACGGAGTTCACATAAGCGATCGAGGTGGTAATAAAAAATGGTTTGGACATATTCTCGAGTATGGTACCAAAAGAAAAGCCGAGCAGCAATGCTGGCAATAAGGATAGACGCACCACGAGAAAAAAGGTAGAATCCAGACCCATGCAGCTTCGAAAACGTCTGATTGCCAGAAAAGAGTCTTTCACCTGTCTCCACTGCAAAGCTGAAAATAGGCCGACAGGCGGAAAACAACTCAATCACTGCGCTCAGTGCTTATACTCGCTCCATATTGATCAGGACATCCCAGGAGACCGGGAAAGCAGCTGTACCAGCCTGATGAAACCGGCGACCGTGACACTGGGGCGAAAAGGGGTCTATACTATCATCCACGAGTGCCTGAAGTGTGGAAAAATTATTCCCAATAGGGCAGCCGAAAACGACGATATCGAAAAACTCATAGGACTCATTAATAAAAATCCAGAGCTGGCTGGAAAAATACACATCGCAAGAAAAG
>CAYHPV010000032.1:3380-9494 GCA_964358735.1 uncultured Candidatus Peribacteria bacterium
ACATCGCAAGAAAAGTTACCCCCTAAAGCTCCCCTACCCCGATGAAAAAAAGACTCCCAAAATGTGAAATTTCGATCACGCTCGAACAAACCGTCAACTCGATGATCACGCACTACTGTGAAAAAAACTCGAGCCTTATCGTGGGTGTCTCGGGCGGAGTGGACTCGATGGTTTTGATGACGCTCCTTCACAAAATCAGGATGCAGCATCCGATGCAGATCGTCGTAGCCCACGTCAATCACATGCTTCGCGGAACCGCAGCAGATAAAGATGAAGAGCTCGTACGTCAAATGGCCATGATCTACGGCCTCGAGTACGAAGTCGAACGTGTCGATGTCGAAGCCTATAGCAAAGAGCAGAAACTCACCATCGAAGAAGCGGGAAGAAATATCCGACGAAGTTTCTTTTTTCGACTGAAAGAACAGTACGGTGCTGAGTGGATTCTCACGGCGCACCACCGCGATGACAATGTGGAGACCATGCTCATGAATCTGATCCGTGGCTCAAGTGTCCGTGGATTGAGCGGCATTTCGATGATTTCAAAAGGTATGATTCGTCCGCTTCTCGACTTCGCAAAAGATGAGCTCCTCCACTACGCCGCACGGATGGAGGTCCCATTCAATGAAGATGCAACCAATAAAGATACGGCGATTCGAAGAAATCTGATTCGACACGAACTCATTCCGATGATTGAAAAAATCAATCCGAATTTCAAGAATAATTTTCATGAAAAAAGTTTTTACTTCGGTGAGATTGACGAGATGTTGCACTTTCTGGCCATGGATTTCATCAGACAGTTTTGTGAGGTAACACCAACAGACATCACCTGCCAGATCACGCCACTCAAAGGGCTTTTCCCGACACTTCAAAAAAGCATTATTCAGTCGATCTACGAGATATTTCACGGCTCCACGGAGGAGCTTTCGGCAGATCAGATTTACGACTTTCTCGATCTCATCAGTAAAGAGCGAACCGGCAGTGAAAAAATGTTGGGAAATAGACTCAGCCTGAGCATCGCCTATGGAAAGGCCTACTTTCAAAAAGAAAAATCGTTTGACCAGCCGCACCTCACGCAGGAAGTGATCGCACTACCACTTCCTGGAAGTCTGAGCTATCCGGGTGGAAAAATTATCACCCGCTTCCACCACAAGATTCCGAAAAAAGCGAAGAAGAATGCGGTGTACGTAAGTCTGAAAAATCCGGAAAATCAGCTCTATATTCGAAGCGTCAAGGAAGGAGATCGCTTTCATCCAGCCGGCATGGACGGGAGCAAAAAGGTGCAGGATTTTTTTGTTGACAGAAAAATTCGTCGCGAAGATCGAAAAAATGTACCCATTATTGTCGATGAACAAGACCAGATTGTGGCCGTCGGAAGATACCGCATCGACAAGGGCTCTGATCCAAGTCTCTACGAATCCCCTGTCGTGGAGATTCAGATTCTGGAAATCGAAGAATAAAAGAAGAGAGGGGGGCTTTTCCAAAACATGAAAAAGGAGTAGGCTGAGATCACATTCGCAGTTTTTATTCAAAATATTTTGAACCTATTATATGCAACCAAAAAAACAGAATAGCTTTCTCTATCTCATCATCATCGCACTCATTGTGAGCGCCGGCTTTCTCCTCTGGTCAAAGAGTGACGAAGTCATCACCAAAGTAAATCTCAACACGGTCATCCAGCAGGCAAAAAAAGGCGAAATTGAAACCATCAGTGTGGTAAAAAATCGCCTCGAGGTGGTCCGCACGGACGGAAGCAAGGAGTTCGCCTTCAAAGAAGGTGACTCAAATGTGTATGAACTCCTCGAAAGAGGAGGTGTTTCGAAGGAGCAGGTCGATCAGATGAATATTGAGGTCGTCCCAACGGAGTCCGGTGACTTTTGGGTGAATCTCTTTATGAGCGCCTTTCCAATTATTTTGATCGTGGGTGTCCTCGCCTACATGATGCGCCAGGCACAGAGCAGTAATAATCAGGCACTTTCATTTGGAAAAAGTCGGGCAAAAGTCTACGACAAGGAAAAAGGAAAAACGACCTTTGCGGATGTGGCTGGCGCGGAGGAGGCCAAGCAAGAGCTCGTGGAAATCGTCGATTTTTTGAAAAATCCGCAAAAATATCTGGAAATCGGAGCAAAAATTCCAAAAGGTGTATTGCTCATTGGCTCACCGGGAACGGGTAAAACACTCCTCGCTCGCGCCGTCGCCGGAGAAGCGGGCGTTCCATTTTTCTCGATCTCGGGATCAGAGTTTGTGGAAATGTTCGTCGGTGTGGGAGCCTCACGCGTGCGAGATCTCTTCAAAAAAGCCGCTCGAAATGCGCCGTGCATTATCTTCATCGATGAAATTGATGCCGTGGGAAGGCATCGTGGCGCCGGTCTCGGTGGCGGCCATGACGAACGAGAACAGACGCTTAATCAGATTCTCACGGAAATGGACGGCTTCGAAAAAGACACCAACGTCATCGTCATGGCCGCCACCAACCGCCCGGACATTCTCGATCCAGCCCTCCTGCGTCCCGGTCGCTTCGACCGACGCGTCGTCGTCGATCTCCCCGATCTCAATGACCGAACCGCGATACTCAAGGTTCACGGCCGAAACAAACCACTGGATAAAGACGCCGATCTTCAAAAAATTGCCAAACACACCCCTGGTTTTTCGGGAGCAGATCTGGAAAATCTCATGAACGAAGCGGCAATTCTGGCCGCGCGACACAACCGAAAAATCGTCACTCTAGACGACCTCGAAAAATCGATCGAAAAAGTACTCATGGGTCCTGAGCGTAAGTCGCGCGTCCTCAATGAGAAAGAGACAAAAATCACCGCCTTCCACGAAGTCGGCCACGCCGTCGTCGGTCACCTCACCGAAAACTGCGATCCCGTACAAAAAATTTCCATCATCTCTCGCGGCATGGCCCTCGGCGTCACCTGGTTCGTCCCCGACGAAGACAAGCACCTCTACTCAAAGGCGAAATTTGAGGATGAAATGGCATCGCTCCTTGGTGGCTATTGCGCAGAAGAAGTGTTTTTCGGAGACATTACGACCGGCGCCAGCAACGACCTGCAAAAGGCAACCGGCATCGCTCGTCGCATGGTCACAGAATACGGCATGAGTGAACTCGGACAAGTGATCTTCGGAGAAAAAAGTCACGAAGTCTTCATCGGTCGCGACCTGGGTCACACCAAAAATTACTCGGAAACCATGGCAACCGCCATTGATCAAGAAGTCAAAAAATTCATCGAAAAAGCTTACAAACGAGCCAAAGACACGATCACAAAAAATAAAGCACTCATGACGAAAATCGCCGAAGAACTCCTGAAAAAAGAGTCGCTTCAAAGAGATGAATTTCTAAAATTTTTCCAGCCCGTGAGCACCGCCAGCGCAAAAAAATAAACTCCCCTTACCTTACTGTCCATGCCAAAACCCTCACACCGCACACCACCCATCGGAAACTCCGATGAACCGGAAGGCCAGCTCGCCCTCGACATCTACCAGACCGAAGAAGAAATTATTATTCTCTCGGCGGTCGCCGGTGTCAGCGAAGACGATCTGAATATCTCCGTCACCGACGAAGTTCTCACGATAAAAGGCAAACGCCACCTCCAAGATCGCGTCCCGGAAGAAGACTACCTCACCAAAGAGTGCTTCTGGGGAGACTTTTCCCGCTCAATTGTCTTGCCAGCATCCGCCGATTCTGCAAAAATAGCAGCCTCATTCAAAAACGGTATTCTCCGCATCAGCATACCGAAAGTAGAAAAGCTCTCCACCAAAGTCATTCGCATCAAAACGTAAAACGCACCTCAAGTATATATGTCCCAAAAAATTACCAAAGCCGTCTTCCCCGCCGCAGGCTTCGGCACACGATTCCTTCCAGCAACCAAGTCTCAACCAAAAGAGATGCTTCCGATCGTCGATAAACCGGTGATTCAGTATCTCGTGGAAGAAGCGGTCGACTCCGGCATCACCGAGATCATCATCGTCACCGGTCGTGGCAAGCGCGCCATCGAAGATCATTTCGCCTCTTCATGGGAACTCGAACACAACCTCGTCGAAAAAGGAAAACACAATCTTCTCAAAGACATCAGAAAAATTTCACGTCTCGCCAAATTCGTCTACGTCCGTCAATCCGAACCAAAAGGCGACGGCGACGCCATCCTCTGCGCAAAAGAGGTGATAGGCAATGACCCATTTGTCGTTCTCTTCGGCGACGATATTATCGCCGGACCCAAACCAGCCACCAAGCAACTCCTCGATATTTTTTACGAAAAAAAATCCTCCGTCATCGCCCTCGAAAAAATCGAGAAAGAAAAAAGCAATCTCTATGGCATTATTGGCACGCGAGCGAAGACGAGCCAGCAGGGAGTGTCGTCGAGACCGAGCGCTGTTCCCGATCCCCGCCTTCATGAAATCGAAACCCTCGTCGAAAAACCGTCCCCCGCAAAAGCGCCAAGCAATCTCGCGAACATCGGCAAGTACGTCCTCACCCCAGAGATTATTGCCGCACTCATAAAGGCCAACGCGAGCCACCCCGACGGCGAACTCCGCCTCATCGACGGCCTCCGCATCCTCGCCAAATCCCAACCCCTCTACGGCTACGAAGTCGAAGGCCGCCACTACGACACCGGCGACAAACTCGGCCTCATCAAAGCCACCATCGACTTCGCCCTCGCCCGCCCCGACCTCGCCCCCGAGCTTCAAAAACACCTCAAAACCTACTGCCGGCTCGAGTAAAAGGCTTCAAACGAAAAAAAATATTGACAAAAAAATAGAAAACCATAAAATACTTCCCGCTAACCATCGTTAACTTCATCACCCCTATTTCTCATGCCCTTTAAATTCCCGAAACACAGCGACTCTGATATAGATAGTCAAATAGAGCGAGCCCAAGAAGCTGATCAAAAAGACCGACTGAGATACGGAGGCGGTTCGCCAAATCGTCAATTACGTGCACCAGAAGCTTTTCCCGGACTAGAACAGATACTCGCCAAAGGACCAGATCTCGTAATTCAAAGAGGTAGAGAGGATATCGCTGCCGTCATGGAACCATCAACCCAAAAACCCGAACCGGTCCGAGAGCCAGGCCCAACCCCCGAGACTCAAGAGTAGTTGCCATTCAGCTTCAAATGTGGTACAATGAAAAGATACATTTCTCTTCATTATGCCTAATCCAGAACAACACACGCAAGCTCCTGAACAAACCCCGCTCGTTCCCGGATGGAAAGGTTTGGAAAAGCTCGACCAGATCGAAGCCATGAAAAAAGGTGGGTTTCGTGAATTTCTGAATACCATCATCGCGATCAAACAAAATCCCGAAGAACAGAAAAAAATCGCCGAAGAACTTGCAAGCATAGATAGTGACTCGAAACTAAGCAGAGAAAAGAAAAAGGAGCTCCTTCGAAACGCCGATCCGGCAAAGCTTCTGGCCACCATAGCCAAAGAAATTTCACTCGAAGAAAAAGGTATCCGAATAAAACTCGACTTCGGCTCACTCAAATTTGCCGAACGGGTCGCGGTAGGCGCAGGTCACATACTTCCACCAACCATTAGTAAGTTGCAATTTGGAAGTGCAAAAACCACCGAGCGACGCGCGGGAGTCCGTGGTGGAGAATACCGCACCGAAAAAAATAACTACGCATCGATCAAAACAGGAACCACACTTTTTATAAGATACGAAGACATTCTCCAGCTTGACGAAAAACAAACAACTGAACTCCACGATAAAGAAAAACAGTTCGGAGGAAAAAAAGTCGCCGTACAGCAGGACACACGAAGAGCCATGGAAGGATTACAGCGGGAACAGCGACGGGGAGCAGAAGGAGCAGCCACGGCACCAGCCACGACGGCCGAAACCACTCCACCATCAGCCGCCACACCAGCTGATTCCCAAGAAACACAACCCTCCAGAAACCCCATTTTCATTGGCGACTCTCAGGTAGAAGGTCTCCGCGGAGCCCTATCGAGTAAAGGCATTCGCGCCGTCGATTTTCGAAGTCGAAAGATGGAGCAGATCGCCGCCGCACTGAAGGATCCATCCATCATTGATAACTGGTATGCAAAAAACGAAAGTGGGACGCGCTATCGCGAAGGGGTAAAAGAGCGGGTAAGAAAATTTCACGATCGAATTTC
>CAYHPV010000033.1:0-9134 GCA_964358735.1 uncultured Candidatus Peribacteria bacterium
CCTGCACATACGATGTTGAGTTTACCGTCACAATATAACTGGTCAATGAATGATTTCCCGTTGGATCTATTCGCACCCGAATGCTTGTTGAAGATAGGGGAGTTAACGTGGGTGCATTTGGGGTTGTGGCGAGGGTCGTCACGCTGCTGGTGCAGGTGAGGTATGCTGAGCTCCCCGTGTTATTAATTCCCCGAACTCGATAGTAATAGGTATTATTCGGTGTAAGGCCGGTAATATCATATGAGACGGCATTTGCTGAGGTTGTCGTGATGCGACGATAGTTACCATCTGATATCGATGTGAATCCGGAGTAGGTTCGGAGTGATTGCTCGATTTCGTAACCTGTTTCATTTGAGGCGTTGTCGGTCCAGCCGAGCGTGAACGTTGATCGTGTCGTGGATGCTGTCGTGCATGTGGTTGGTGGCGTGATGACACTACTGATCGTAAATGCCTGACTGCTCGCGTAGCTACTTGCTGTATCGGAGCTATTGTAGGTGCGAACTTTCCAGTAGTATGTTCCGGCAGTGAGCGATCCTGAGCAGACATTTGAGTAGGCATTTTGACTTTTGGTGCTTGTCACTTTTCCGGTATCACAGGTGTAGGTTCCACCCGTGAGATTTGCTTCTGATGTCGCGATCAATATCTGATATGCCGTTTGTGTGTCGAGGGTAATTGATGGTACGAATTTCCATCCGAAGACGGGATTTTCGGTAGCAACACTCCCGCTTGCCGCCGTTCCATTTATACTGAGATTTGTTGGGGCTGAAGAGGTGACGGTGGCCTCACGGATCGTAAGAGTGTGCATTGTATTGGCACCTAGATTCGCGTTTACTGGACTTGAGAGGCTGAGGATGAGTGTCTGATTGATGGCGTCGGCGTCGGCGATGATCGTGGGTGATATATTGACCACCGTGGTGTTTGGTAGAGGAATCGTGCCCGATGCGAGGAGCGTGTAATTTGTCATGCTTACGGCTGTTCCTCCAAAGATCGTGTAGGTGACACTGACCTCCTGGCTGCCTAATGGATTTTTGCTGATTTGCACTCCGATACTTTTTGAACCCGCCGTTTCCGCCACTTCCGAATTTGCCAAGACAAACTGTACGGTCGGCTGACCGTCATTATCTTTCAGGGTTAATGTGTGATTAGCATTACTTCCCATACTGGCGTTGCTTGGCGCGCTGAGGGTAATAATAATGGTTTCATCGGACTCATAGAGTGCGTCATCAACAACCGTGACGGTAAAATCTTTTGTGGTGAGTCCTGCTGCGATCGTCACGGTGCCATTGGCGAGCGTGTAATCCGTTCCGCTCCCCGTAGCCGTTCCTCCGCTCACGGTATAGTCGACTGTGACCGTTTGTGCTGATACTGCCGAGAGACTCACTGGAATTTTCAGGAGCGTGTTTCATTCTGAGTCACTCGAAGTCGTCGCGGTGAACTGCACGGTGGGGCCGCTATCATTGTCGCTCACCGTATGTGTTTGCGTCGTCGTTGCCCCGAGCGTTGCGCCGCTCGGATTGTAGAGCATGAGAATGACCGTTTCATCCGGTTCGTCGGTTGTATCGTTGATGTTCGCGATGGTAATGGTTCCACTTGAACTTCCCGCGGTTATCGTTAATTTTCCCGTGAGCGCGGTGTAGTCCGTACCTTGCGTTGCTGTTCCTGCGACCGAGTAGTGAACGGTTACATCCGATCCGGTTGAGCTTGAGAGATTCACCGTCACGGTTCCATTTGCTGATTCCAAGCTACTGCCAGTCGCTGAACTGAATGCGATACTTGGAGTTGATACGACATATGAAAAGAGGCCGACGCTCCCAGAGTTTGTTCCCGTTCCCGCAGTTTTCGTGACCTCGGTCGTCGTAATAGTCGATGATCCTGCCGTTAATAATACACATCCACCACCACCACCACCACCTTGCGCACCTCCATTTCCTCCCGTTATCGTAAAGCTCTGTGGTGTACCGGCGATCGTGCCTGCGGTTATTTTGACACCGCCACCTGCTCCACCACCACCATAAAAGCTTGCTCCTGTTCCATCACTTGTCACCGTTCCATTGACCGTCAAGGTGCCAGTAATGTTTAGTACTATTAATCCACCACCCGTGCCGGCGGTACCATTCGCTCCCGTCGCACCACCAGAACCCATGGTTGCGGGATTGGCAATTGCACAATTTGCTGTTCCTCCTGTTGCTCCCGCTCCCGCTCCCGCTCCTCCATTTCCTCCGTGACCTCCACCCCCACCATAACTTGCATCCGTCACACCTGGTGCCAAACCACTTCCATTTGATGCAGAGTTTTCCGTTCCTCCTGTATACCCTTTTCCATCTACATTGATGGAACCTCCGGAATCGATAGTCATCGTTGTCGCTCCTAAATTCATTACGTGAGTTTGTGCCGTTGTATTTGCGAGATGATCGATGAGACCGCTACTTTGGACCGTTATCGTAGAAAATGTGAGTGCTGAACCAGCTGCCGTATAATTTCCCTGTGTTAATGTCCCGCCGGAAGCTATGGTAAGAACAATACTGCTCGCTGATGTCACCGTACTTCCGCTATTAATCTCCAATATGGCATTATCAATAATAAAATTAGAGGTCGATGTCGGCGTAAATGTACCCCCTGATTTTATTTTTAGTTTACCTGTATTGTCCCCTCCACTAAAGGGATTTGAATTATCAATAGTGAGTGTTTTCCCGGAGGGGACGGTGTAGGTTGCCGATACACTTGTTGTTAGCGAGTCCACCGTAAGCGTTGTCGCTGTTTGTTGAGATTCCGCTCCTACGGTGCCACTATTAACAGTATACAGATCACCATCAGTCCCTGATTGCTTGGTATATACCACTCCGGCTCCACCACGTGCGGTACTACCTCCAGCACCTGCCCCACCTCCCATCGTCAGACTTGTCCCTGAAATACTATTCGTGTTGGTATAGGTCATCAGCGCACATCCACCTCCTCCACCAGGACCACCACTGCCACCACCCGTTCCTCCTGTTATCGTAAAACTCTGAGGTGTCCCCGCAATCGTACCCGCGGTGATCTTGATGCCACCTCCTGCTCCACCTCCTGCAGAGGTACTTCCGGCAGTTCCATCATTCGTTATTGTCCCGTTTACGGTTAATGTGCCTGTTACATTGAGTATTATTAATCCTCCACCATTGCCACCCGCCTGCGTACTTCCACCACCACCTGAACCCATAGTTGCCGGATTGGTAATATCACAATTTGCCGTCCCTCCTGTGCCCCCTTGGGTACCCCCGTTTCCCCCGTGGCCACCACCGCCACCACTCGCACCGCCTGCCGCTGGGCCATTTCCCGCAGCAAAGTTATCTCCTGCCGTATATCCCTTTCCATCCACATTGATGGAGCCACCGGCATTCACCGTTATGGTGGCGGCGCTGAAGTTGAGTATATATGATTGAGCTGTTGTATTTGCCTCGTGTTGTAATATACCTCCACTATTTATTGTCAGTGTTCCTGTGATTGTCTGTGCCACTGCGTTTTTTTGATTGAGTGTTCCGTTGTTTCCTATGGTGATGCTCCCCCCCGAGGTGATGTTGCCCTCGAGTTTGAGAATATTTGAGCCACCAGCACCTCCAATAGTAAGCGTGCTGAAACTAATATCTGATCCCGCGGTGACGAGGATTGCTGATGCACTATCGATTGTGACATCATCGCTACTTGTTGGAACCGCAGCACCACTCCAGTTTCCTGCTGTTGCCCAGCTTCCTACGGCACCCCCTGTCCAACTTACGGCTGCGGCTTCCGCGGTTGGCGCATGATATATAAAGGTCTGAAAACCAAGCGTGACACAGAGAAGAGCTGTCAGCACGAGGGAACTCAGGGGTTTCAGTGTTTTTTGAAAAAGCATGAGAGGAGTGAGAATTTGCTTCGATTATTCTACAACTCTTCAAATGTTTTGGATAGCTGGATGAGCTTTGTGATGTTGTGGAAATATTAAAATATTTCCTTACGCCAACATCTTGATTTCTACATCAACACCGGCTGGCAACGACAAATTGCTCAGAGCATCGATCGTCTTTGGAGTAGACTGGGTAATATCAATGAGGCGCTTGTGGGTTCGCATCTCGAACTGGTCACGGGCGTTTTTGTGGACGAAGGTTGAGCGGTTGACGGTATACTTATCAATCTTGGTAGGAAGGGGGATTGGACCTGCTACCATAGCACCTGTTTTTTCCGCCGTTTCGATAATCAGTTTGGCTGACTCGTCGGCGATCTTGTGATCGAAGGCGAGAATTTTGATACGAATTTTCTGTTGGGCGGTTGCGGTCATAGGTGGAAGAGATTAATAAGTTGTGAAAGAACTGAATGGAGAGAAAGTAACTTACCGAGAGCCCCGACCAAGACTGGTACAGGGCTCTAAAAAATTACTTGATGATTTTGGCGATGACTCCGGCTCCAACCGTCTTGCCACCTTCACGGATAGCGAAACGTGTACCTTCGTCGAGCGCAATAGGCGCACCGAGCGTGATGACCATTTTGATATTATCACCTGGCATCACCATCTCAACGCCTGCTGGGAGCTCGATAGTTCCAGTGACATCTGTGGTTCGGATATAGAACTGTGGCTTGTATCCCTTGAAGAATGGAGTGTGTCGTCCGCCTTCTTCTTTCGTAAGGATATACACTTCTGACTCGAAGATGGTGTGTGGCTTGATAGAACCTGGCTTGGCCATGACCTGACCTCGGAGGATTTCTTCACGTTCGATACCTCGAAGGAGCAGACCGACGTTATCACCAGCCTGACCCTGATCAAGTTCCTTCTTGAACATTTCAACACCAGTCACGATAACTTTTCGTGTGTCTTTGACGCCAACGATTTCAATTTCTTCGTTGATCTTGACGATACCTTGTTCAATACGACCCGTCGCAACGGTTCCACGACCTTTGATCGAGAAAACATCTTCGACTGGCATAAGAAATGGTTTGTCGAGAATACGAACTGGCTCTGGGATGTAGTTATCGAGCGCGTCGAGGAGCTCCTGAATGCACTTGGTAGCCTCTGGATCGGTTGGATTTTCGAGAGCCTTGAGAGCTGATCCTTTGATAAATGGTGTCTTGTCTCCAGGGAATCCATACTTGTTGAGAAGTTCACGAACCTCCATTTCTGAGAGTTCGGCGATTTCCGGATCGGCCATATCCATCTTGTTCATGAAGACGACGATGTATGGAACGTTGACCTGTTTTGCGAGAAGGATGTGTTCACGAGTCTGTGGCATCGGGCCGTCAGCTGCGGAGCACACGAGAATAGCACCGTCCATCTGAGCGGCACCCGTAATCATGTTCTTGACGTAATCAGCATGTCCCGGACAGTCGACGTGAGCGTAGTGACGCTTCTCCGTCTCGTACTCCTGGTGTGATGTGGCGATCGTAATACCACGAGCCTTTTCTTCCGGAGCATTATCAATTTCATCGTATTTTCGTGCCTTTGCCATGCCCTTGCCGGCACAGTAAAAAGTAATAGCTGCCGTGAGCGTGGTCTTGCCGTGGTCGACGTGGCCAATGGTACCGACGTTGACGTGTGGCTTATTACGTAAGAACTTTTCTGCCATGGGATTATGGGGTTAAGGGAGTTTAGAAGTTACTTTTTTGGTGCAATTCAAGAGTTGCGTGCCGTAAAGCGCAGGAATGGTACCCGATGTGCGGCTTTGATGCAAGGGGAAATGGTGAAGCTGAGAGGGACTAAAAGAGTGACTCACGTTAGGCCATTCCAATAGTTTTTTGGCCAGAGGCTAATTCCAGATTGGTTGTGCGAAGATTACGATGCCATCCGGGTCTTTTTTGATCTTCATTGTTTCTCTTTCTCCCATGACATACCTGGATGGTGCTGATCTTTCCGGGCGATTTTCTGTAACCGGTATTGTAACGATGAGTTCTCCGACACACTTCTTATCACTTGAGTCGTCGATGAATTGGTATCCGGCCAGTGCCGCCATGACTGCTGTTCTCGTTCTTCCCTGTTGGCTCCGGCAAAATGCCTCGAACCCTTCAATCAGTCTTGGCGTTGTTCCTGCTAGATCTTTTTTATCTACCGTAAGTTTGGAGTAATCGAATGTGACGGTGCATGGGGTTTGTGTCCCCGCGGCTGCATCAGTCCTCGATAATAGTGAAAGCGTCATTGAAATGTTGTTAGGTGTCGGTATTGTGTCATTTTTCTTATGCCATTTACAAGTCAAAAAGTAATTACTCTTTTTGTATAGAGCGAGGTGAAGCAGAATTTCTGGACGTCCAGAAGCCAGAAAGTAATATTGTGATCTGTCTAGTTGTGCGAGTTGTGAATTGTTTAATTTTCGGTCCAGTGCTCCCACTGACTTACATCTTCTCTTATATCCTCTACAATCGAGCTGCTATCGGGTTTAGGTTGTGCATTTGTGGCATAGTATTTTTCGGCAGGAGTCAGCTCATCCCATTTCATTTCTTTCGGCTCTTTTGAAGGTTCGTTTTTTTTCGATCCTGATAATTCGATGTGATGTGTCATGTTGTCGGTCGGGATTTCGAAGTGAACAATTGGGTCCATAGGAGGTGGGTTAATTATGCGATGATCAGTATAGCATATGTTTTTTAGCTTTGATTTTTCTTGCTACTTGCCTTTTTCCTCAAAATCTGGTATTATGTATGTGTTCTTTAATACATAGACAGAAACTTGCGGCACAAGCGGCTATAAAGATTTTTTCACATCATTTCTCGCCGGCTGTGCCTTAAGTTTTAGATCGCATAAATCAGCCTGGTTATATACCTTCCCAAAGATATATGGCCACTGCAAACTCGCTTTACACGGGCTCGGTATGTAAAGAAAAGTTACAGACAGATTATTCGGCGGGGTAACCCAATGAATAGAAGATTATCTCAGTAATGAAATAATTTTTACTCTAAACTCTTATCTGCTGCTCAACATGCTATTTGAAACTTAAGGCTTTTTTAGTGCCTTATTCCAAGATATCTTTTTCGAGTTTTTTTGCTTCTTGCATGAAAAAATCCTGCCACGTTTTTGGTGAAAGCTTCGTGAGCATATGGGGATAGTCCTTTACCTCAGTGACTTTTACGAGCTGAGTGCCAAGTTGCAGGAGATCGATATGATAGTCGAATTTTATTCGAGCCTTTTTCGTCAGACTATGTAGGCTCCATTTCTTTTTTTTCATAATCAGATAGAGATCGATAAAATCTCTTGATCGGGGTTTTTGGTAGATCGTGAAAACTTTATTGACGGCAATATCCAGAAGACTGTCGATTTTTAGATTTTTTACTTTTTCTCCTTTTTCAATTCTCGGAAATGGATAATAGGTGAACTCGGTTTTGATCGTCTCTTTTTCTATCGTGATGAAAAATAGGTTTCTGTTGAAACTTTGCTGGAAATCAATTTTTTTGATTTTGAGTGTTTTTTTTATGCTCTTGAGAAATGTTGAAATGATGATTGGATCAAATTCCGTGTCGGTAAAAAAATCGAGGTCTTCGGAGAGTCGATGCTTGAGATAGTATTCTGCGAGGGCCGTACCGCCGCCAAGGTAGAAGGTTTTTGTAATGTCTTTATTTTCACTTATCACATCGAGAAGCGCCTGCTGATTTTTTGTCAGGATTGTTTTTTTAGTGCTCATAGGAAGAGGCGTAGGAATTTTTTTCGTGCTGGATCCAGATGGAGTTCATGCCAGTGTTTTTTTAGTTCCTTCTTGTCGATTTTTTTGTTATTAAGTCCAAAATTGATGGTTTGTTCAAGTTTCCAAATAGCATATTTTTTTGGATCTTTCTTGAGTTCCTTTGTATCGGTTGACCAGTTATACATGGCTTTATTATAGGCTTTTCTCATGGATATGGAAATAACAAAAAAGCAGGGCTTTTGAGGGTCCTGCTTTGGGGAGCCCCATTTTATTCCAATGGAATCCATACGAGCGAAAGGTCTACGGTTTTATTCTTGGTTGGCTCATCATCGTATGACACGGTTACCATGCCGTTTTCAAATGAAACAACCTGTGCGCTCCAATAGGCATTTGAATCGTTACTGAAGATGACGACTTTCTGTCCCGGCGTTACTGATTTTGGGTGTTTTGTAAAATATGCCATTTGATTGCATCCAATATCACTTTCCTTACCGCCATCATCATAATCGATACTAAATGAGAAGTCCTTATCTTCAAAATACTCATTGGATCCTATTTCCGTGTATTTGCTTATTTTTCCTGGGTACCATTGATATCCGTTGTTCCATTTTGCAAGTATTGGTGCTCCAATTCCCGGTATTCCATTTTTTGCTGCGTAAGCACATTTTTTTGTCGCTGCTATCGGTGTCGTGTAACAATAGGTTCCACTCCAGTTGCCTCCACCTTGGATGCAGCTCTGTTTCATTTGTTCACTTCCTTGCCCCGATTCGCCACCTCCACTCTTCGTGCAATTCCAGACGTATGTTTTGTATTCTTCTGCTTGCATATTACTGTATTCGTAACTGTTGCCCGTTGCGCGACCCAGGAATTTTCCGTAGACGGCTGATATTTCGATTGGCAGGCTCTTCGGTGCTGCCGCGTTTTCTACGCCTTCAGTATAGGTTAACGTTACCCACTGAGAACTATTTGCTTCTATCCATTGGCTCTCGATTTTTTCGTACGCTACCTGCTCTTTGAGGTTGAAGTAAATGACTCCATCCTCTAGCAGACTATTTGACAAGGGGATTGTTGTATTGTCAATTTTCAGGCTGATATATTCAATGGCAAAATCTTTCATGCCCTCTCCCTTGAAATAGAAACCAAGATTATCGATCCGTATTTTTTCTGAGGTTCCGTTGCTTATGTTGAAACTTACCGATCTTTTTGGTAGTGCTGGTATTGATCCGCTTGGGAAGCATGCTACGCTCTGACCACCTGGTTGTGGTACTGCTAATGCTATCTCGACTTTTCCATTTTCTCCCGATGCTGGCTGTGATTGTGCTACAGGAGCGCCACCACCGTAGAAATCACCTTTTAGAGCGGTACCACCGAGAGAGCAGCCGGCTGTAATCATGAGTGTGAGCAAACTCATGCCGAGCCATGTATTTTTTTTCATCGAGGAGGGGTTAATTGTCCTCATTCTACATCCCTGAAATGTACCCCAAAAAGTAGACACAGAAAGATGTTGTTATTGTTTTCTTTTGT
>CAYHPV010000034.1:0-9081 GCA_964358735.1 uncultured Candidatus Peribacteria bacterium
CGCGCGCGCAGAAACTTGTATTATACATGTTTTTGTAAATATGTTCATTCATTTCAGCTTTGACTGGGCCCGTAAGAAGATACTTGACCTCTGGTCCGGAAGCTTTATTCGCAACCCTCATAGCTCTTGACATATATGCTTTTTTACTCTATATTCGGCGCCTATGCAAAAAGCCCCTCTTCAAATACCGGCTCCATCGAAAAATGAAGCTACTTCTTCTGATAGCTTTCTCTCTAATCGTTTTGCATTTTTTGTCGCTGCCACTGCATTTGCGAGTGCTGGAGTTACCCATCTTGTCATCAGAGATACCGCGGATCAAGTGACGGCTGTTACTCGTGATGAGACAGGACGGGCTTCACTTTTTCCTGTTCCAGAAGCTTCAACTATATCAACAACAGAGGAATCACCAATCCAACCAGAGACTCCCGCCGAGCCGCCTATTGAAGTACCCGTTCCGCTCCAACCGCCCCCGCAACCTACGAGTGATGACCCCGAAGCCGAAGAGCCTCAAGCAGAACAACCGGATACCCGTCTGGTGACATTTACTCCAGAAGATGAACTTGTGTTGAGTCGCTATAGTGCACGGTATGCCCTTGCTGAACAACGCCATAATCACAATACATTTAACCGAACTTTTCCTCATCGTCTCGTAGACCATGAGATCCTTTTACAGGCGATTTTGGATGTTGATAGTGGTGATGATTCAATGGTGATCTTCCGTGATCTTCTTTTCCCGGGCTCATTTCATAGCCCATTCTTTATTGATATTGGACCGGGTATCGCCAATAAAGACCTCACTGTTGGAGGTGGAAATGGTAAGCCGGCAATCACCATGCAAGAGCTTGCTGAAGCCTTTCCTCGAATACCGTTTATTGCCCTTGATCTTCCCTCTGAGGTTGATATTTTTCTTGGAAAAACTCCGAAATCTGAGGTTGGTTATGTTATTGATCACAATGATCGTCAAGAATTCTTTGCTCATTCAAATGTTCATATTGTGAGTGGTGATGGCCTCAAGCCACTCAAAGAACAGCTTGACGATGCATCGACCAATCCAATTCCTGATCGAAAACGTCCCGACATTACTGCTCAGACAACGATATTTGCGAGGGCGGCAAACTCGATTGATATTTACTGTAGCTATGAAGAAGTGAAGCTGATGCTCATAACTCTTGCCTTGGATTATCAGAAAAATCCAATTTGTTTTTTTTACAATCGACAGATTCTCTTGAAACCTGCCGGAAGTCTCGAGTGGCGTGCGGTTGGCCAGACTTCAAACATGGGATTTCGTCATTCCAATCGAGTTCTCACCCGTGATGGGGAGCCCCCATTTAAACTTCATGTCGCTATTTTACGTGAGGTGGAGCAGCGTACTCGGCAGCGTTCGAATACGGCTCAACGAGGAGTCGTTGTACCAAAATTGGACGGGAACGAGTCTATGTAAGCCTTTCTGCTGAATCCGCCCCTCCCGGGACTCCCTGCTGGATCCGCTTGACGTATAAGGGGTTTCTTGGTAGTGTAGGTGTGTACACAGGGTGAATTTACTTCACTCTGGGGTTTTTCTGATTTTTTTGTGAACTCTGCTGAGTATCGGCGGTTCGCCTATCCCCTAATTTTTCCCCTATGCAAACACCATTTGCCGCCGCGATCGCACAACTGTGTGATGAAAAAGGTATTTCAAAAGAGACCGTGATTGAGACGATCAAGGCCGCGATACGCGCGGCTTATAAAAAAGATTATGGAACGCGCGACATGAACGTCGATGTGGATCTGGACGACAACTCCGGCAATGCGACGGTGTTTGCCGTGAAGACGGTGGCGAAGAGTGTCGAGAATGATGAGCTGGAGATGAGTGTGAAAGATGCGAAGAAATACAAGCCGACGGCGAAGGTGGGTGATGAGATTCGAATTGATGTGACGCCGCCCGGGTATGGACGCATTGCGGCGCAGTCGGCGAAGCAAGTCATCATTCAGCGTGTGCAGGAGGCTGAGCGAGATGTGATGTACGAACTTTTCAAGGATCGTGAAAATGAACTTATTAATTCGTTGGTGCATCGAGTGGATGGTGATTATGTGTACGTAAATCTCGATAGTAAAATTACGACGATTCTTCCTCGTGAAGAACAGATTCCCGGTGAGCGATACTTCAGTGGACAGCGTTTGAAGTTATTCCTCGATAAAGTTATTAAAACCACAAAAGGGCCGCAGCTCCTCATTTCTCGCCGACACAAAATGCTCGTGCAGAAGCTCATGGAGCTTGAAATTCCTGAAGTGAAGTCTGGTCTTGTCACGGTAAAGGGGATCGCGCGTGAGCCGGGCGTTCGATGTAAAATTGCCGTCGCGTCGAGTGACCCGAAGATTGATCCGATTGGTTCGTGCGTCGGACAGAAAGGTGTCCGCGTGCAGGCGGTGATGGATGAACTCAATAACGAGCGCATTGATATTATTCAGTACTCGGAAAATCCTGAACAGTATATCCGTGCTGGACTTTCTCCGGCGAAAATTTCTCAGATTGTTCTCGATCAGGGCAGGAAGCGCGCGAGTGTCTATGTCGCGACTGACCAGCGCCCACTCGCCATTGGCAAACAGGGACAAAATGTCCGTCTTGCCTCGATTCTTACCGGATGGGAGCTCGATATTAAAGATATCGCCGATCTGACGGAAAAAGATATGCCAAAAAAATCAGTCGAGCATTTGCTTGAACTTGCGATTGATCCGGGTATTCTCGCGAAACTTGAGGCCGCGGGTCTGACCGAAGTTGGCCAGCTCAAGGGTCTCGGTGAAAAAGATATTGTCGGACTGAACGGCATTACGGCTGACGAGGCAAAGGCGCTTGTGGATGCGGTGAAGGCGGCGTAGGGTGGTAGAGTGCTACTAATGCCGCTTCGTGAACTCGTCTTTGTACCTCGCCACTCGCGACGAGTTCATTGATGTCTGGCATCGGCTCTTTACTCTCCACCTTGATTGATGGAATGTTTCCACGATCATAGATGATGACTTCTTCTCCATTTCTATGAATCATAACAGCTCCCGGATCTACCCGTTTTCTGTTTAAGGTTATATGCATTGATTCCCAAATAGGTGTCGTGAATCTGTGCCGAAAAAGTTCACTCTGCTCAATGGGTCGTCCAACCGTCACGTACTCTCCATCGACCAGATGATATTGGTATTGTGCTGGTTTTTTTCTGTCTTGGAGCTTTTCCCGTACATCTATCGTGGTGTTTCCATCCTTGCCAGTACTGATGATAATCACGACAACATCAGATATTCTTATCGTGTGCGTTTGATGTATTTGTCTGGAGATTTTTCTTCCATAGGGATAGCTCATCTGAAAAAACCGAATCATATCGCAGGCGATGTCTCGATCCGACATTTCGGTGTGAGGAGAATTATTCAGACCATCAATGAGATTTCTCATCCGGTTGATAACTTCCATCATGCCTGCATTATTAGTATCCTGTTTCAGAAGTACGAGTCTGAACGAAGTGAAATTGGATGGATGCTTGATCTGATGGCCGTGCGACTATGTACCAGGTGGCTCTCATGGGGTGGCACGATTGCGTCTTTGAGAATATTGAGTATCTCCTCATATCCTTCGCTGTCGAGATTTTTGAGCGCTTCGCCGAGGTAGTGAAGATGCTCTCGAATCTGTGGATAATCCGAGGTTGGCCTGATGGAGCTCACTGCGACCTGGCGGGTTGTTTCGCATTTCTGTTCCAGATCAGATCTTGATTTGAGGGGCGGAGATGGTGGTATGAGAAGGGCGTGATTCATGATTTTAGCTTTATACTATCGTTTTGGAAATGTAGTATAGTCACTTTTTTGTTTTTTGGCAAGGTATTTGGAGATGTT
Source organism: uncultured Candidatus Peribacteria bacterium (assembly GCA_964358735.1). Classification (GTDB taxonomy): domain Bacteria; phylum Patescibacteriota; class Gracilibacteria; order UBA1369; family UBA12463; genus CALREA01. The sequence continues at coordinate 3,850 of CAYHPV010000034.1, forward strand.
AGTGGCGTGGGTGTGTTTAGAGGAGCTGACGATGATTTACTTTGAAGCTAAAATATGGTATACTTGCGTGAAATATTTCTTTTTCTGTTCTATGGCTGATGCATCGATACAATCTGCGGTGAAGGATCTCCAAAACCAAACGGCCGGAGCTGGTAGCAGCGCACCGATCAATGCGGATGGGAGTACCGCCAATGTCGGACAGGCTTTGGGGTGGATCAATCGCGACATTCATGAGCAGACCGTCATGAAGCGGGCGATGGATGCCGGCATGCTCTATGTGAATCTCATGAAGGTGCCGATCAATCCCGATCTTTTGAAACTTGTCACGAAAGATGATGCGATGAAGGCTCAGCTGATGCCGTTTTTCCGGGTGGGTATTCATCTGCGCATGGCGGTGGTGGAGCCGACCAATCCTGAGGTTGCGCGAATTGTCGAGGCGCTGAAGGCGCAACGTTTTGAGATTGAATTGAGTCTGTGTACGTCGGATTCTATCGTGGATGGGCTGCGGGCCTATGATGCCCAGCAGTCGATGGTGCAGAAAGAAATTGTCACGGATATCGAGGAGACGAATCGAAAATCTTTTGAAAAAGAGATTCAAGTTCTTTCGGATTTGAAGAAAAAAGTGGAGACGGTGACGGCGGAAGAGGCACTGAATTTACTTGAAGTGGGTGCGATAAAAACGGGAGCGTCGGATATTCATTATGAACCCGGAGAGAAGACGGCTCGTGTGCGATTTCGCATCGATGGTGAGCTGTATAAAATTTTCGAAATGGATATCAAGATTTTTCTGGGTATCATTAATCAGATGAAGTACAAGTGCAAAATGAAGTTGAACGTGACGAATGTTCCGCAGGATGGACGGTATAGTTTTGCGGTGAATGATCGCAAGGTGGACGTGCGCGTTTCGTGTATTCCGACGCAGTACGGTGAGTCGTTTGTCTGTCGTTTGCTCGATAGTGGCAAGTCGTTTCTGAGTTTTGCCGAGATGGGATTTCAGGGGGCGTATTTGCAAAAAATGGAAAATCTGCCGAGTTTGTCGCATGGAATGATTCTCGTCACGGGGCCGACGGGATCCGGTAAAACGACGACATTGTATGCACTGCTTGGACGATTTAATACTCCTGAGTCGAAGGTTATTACGCTTGAAGATCCTGTGGAGTATCATATTGAGGGCATCTCCCAAAGTCAGATTGATGAGGGTCACGGCTATGGATTTGCCGATGGTTTGCGGACGATTTTGCGACAAGATCCCGATACGGTGATGATCGGAGAAATCCGTGATCTCGAGACGGCGCAGGTGGCGGCGCAGGCTGCTTTGACGGGTCACGTGATGCTCTCGACGTTGCATACGAACAGTGCGATTGAATCTATTCCGCGTATGGTGAATATGGGGTTGCCTGAGTTTATCGTGGCGCCGGCGTTGCATACGATTGTCGCGCAACGACTCGTGAGAAAATTGTGCGTCTGTGCTGAGAAGCGCGCGGTGACCGAAGAGGAAAAGGCGAGATTTACGAAGGTGCTTGATGGGATCAAGGTGGTGGTGCCGGATTTGAAGATTGGCGAGGGCGGATGGGTTGGTGGTACTGGAGTGGTGGAGTCGGGGACGGGAGCGGGAACAGGCAGCTCCGCTTCGCTCGCTGTGCCTGCTGAAATCAAGGTCGCCAAGGGATGCGATATCTGCAGTAAGACGGGGTACCGGGGCCGCCTCGTGATCTGTGAGATCGCGAGTATTGATGGGGATTTACAGGAGTTGATCCTGGGTAATGCGAGTGGGCCGAAGCTGTATGAGGCGGCCCGCAAAAAAGGTATGCTCACCATGCAGGAGGATGGCGTTCTGAAAGTTCTCCAGGGACTCACCACGATGGACGAGGTGTTCCAGGCGACCAATATTGCGGTGTAGTGCCACTCGTTATTTTCACCGCTTCGCCATCGGAGACATTTTTAGCCGGAAATTTCCGCCGATTTTTTCGATGCAACCTTTGAGCTCGAGGAGACTTATTTTTTGTAATATGATGGTGATGTCTGAGATGCTGGCGGCCTGCATCATCTCGGAAACACTCGTGAATGATTTGTAGCTCATGCAGTCGACGATCGCGTTCATCGCTGCGTCCTGGAACCTTTGTGGTGAGCGCTCATGTGCATCCATCTGCATCTGCCGTGCCTGCGCCCCATCAAGCCCCAGTGCCTCCACGAGTGCGTGATATGAGGTGAGCGGTGTCGCGATGTGCTGCTCGATGAGAGAGAGGTTTCCGGCACAGTCTATCCGATCGATGTCGGCGCAGAGCGCAAATACTTCTCGATTTTCGTCCCGTGCTGATATTGCGGTGATGTTTGCGCCCGATCGAATTGGCGCTTCGGTGACGAGGGTGAGCGGAGAGAGCCCTGCAATAATCCGATTGCGCTCAGGAAACCGAAACGACTCTGCCGGACACTCTGGTGGATATTCACTTATGGTACAGCCATTTTCTTCGATCATACGAATGAGATCCCGCTGATGGCTTCCCAGACCGAGATGCCCGTGTCCAATCACGGCCCACGTCGGAAGTTTCTCGAGAAGTGCGGTTTCGTGAGCAATCGTATCGATCCCGTGCGCAAGTCCACTCACGATCACGATGGGATATCCGGCGCCGTACTGAATGATTTTTTGCGTCTGAATAATGCCATAGACGGAAGGCCTCCGTGTGCCAACCACACTCAGAAACGTATGCGTTTTTGCGAGAGCCGCGTCATAATTTCCACGCACGTAGATGCCCTGCGGTGCCTTGTGAATTTCCCTGAGAAGTGGTGGGAATGATGCGTCTTCGTTCAAAATTACCTGAATATTCGGCGAAGATTTTTTGAAGTGCTCCCATGTTCCCGCGGGAGAGATTTCTCTTTTTCTTGCCGCAAGTTGCGATTTTGGCGAGAGTCGCGTGAGTGCAGCGTCGCTCGTTTTTATCCAGGCTTTCTCCCACGATCCGTAGTATTTTTTTATTTTTCCGAGGAGTCCCGCGTTCGTGAGCGTCGCGAGATTCCAGGCGTGATAGTAGACGTGTTCTTGTGTTTCCATAGTGTTTGAAAAAAAGAGTAATGAAGACAGTATAGTCTTCGCTTATTACCAGATTCTAACGAAGTTCTGAATTTTTTCTGAAAATTCGCAAAAATGGTGTTTTTCTTTTTATCAAGCCAGCTCTGCGAGATCAATGTCGTATTTCGCCATAATCATAAATAAGGATTCTATTTGTTGCTCCACTTTTGCGGTTCCTTTTCTTATTCCATTGAATACCTGTTTCCCCAGTCGCTCCTGAATAACTCTATGAATTCTTCGCGCGACCGCCACGTACCCGCTGCGCTTCCACTGGCCCAGCTCCTCTTCGGTGAGTGAAAAATTTGCTGGAATGCACTTTGCATCTTGAATCATTTTCCTGAGTAATCTGATTTCCTGATTTACTGTCTGTTTTCTTGATCGTGCTTTTATTTCATTCATGGTATCCACGATTCCTATCGTGGTGGTGTCGAGCGGCAGTTTTTTGACCACACGCCTCCGGTATCCTGCGGCCTTTTCAACATCATAGAGGAGGAGCTCGATGTCGTCATAGACGGTGAAGCCTTCGTATCCTTCGTAATGCTTGTGATCGGTAAATGGCAACAGTGTCCCAAGAACCGCATCTACTTTTTCTCTCGTATGGATCATTCCCGTGCGCAGAGCTTCCGCGAGATCAGTGAGCACCGCTACGACTTCTTCTGGACTTCGCGCCTGATTTGGAGTCGCGAGTGAGGCTGGAAGCGTGGGTGTCGGCGGAAGTTCGGGAAGTCTTTGACGGGACCTTGCCATGGTTTTTTGCTGATACGTTAAAAGACTCTATTGTACGATTATTTTTTGCTCTATGCCAGCTCGTTTTTTTTGCTATAATAAGGGCCACTATGGCTCTACCTGACCCACAAAACCCGTCTTCAGCATCTTTTGATCACGTCAATTATGACGCTCTCGATGCGGCGAAACGGGCTTTTATTGAAGCTGGGAAGCGAACACGGGAGTTCGCAAAAGAGTTTGGATATATGCCGGAATCGGGATTTGGTTCGAGCGCGAATGTATTTAACCTTGATTTGAAGCCATTTTTGAAGGTAGGCGCGAGTGAGCTGCAGGTGACACTTTTACCAGAGGGCCTGGGAACGAGTGATGATGCGAGGCCTGAGGATTTGACCGAGAAGGAGTTGCAAACATTCTGGTATAACATTGGGGTGAAAACGGTCGCGGTGATGACCAATGACGCGGCGGCGAGTGGTATGCAGACGGTGCTGATTTCTTTGTATTTGCCATCGAGTACGCCGGAGCTTGTTTTCAATCGGATTTTTATGAAGGGATTTCTTGATGGATTTGTGGAGGGATGTCGACAGGTTGGGTGTGTCTATTTTTCCGGTGAGACGCCCCAGCTGAAAGGAAAAATTGTTCCAGGAAAACTGGACATTGCGGGAGCGCTTTTTGGGCTTGTACCTCCTGGTATGAGGCCGATCGATGGTCGTGAGCTTGGCGCGGGCGATACGATTGTTTTTATTGAGTCGTCGGGGCCGCATGATAATGGATTTACGACATTGCGGGCGCTGGCCGAAAAATTGCCGGAGGGATATCGGACGAAGATTGGGAAGGGAATTAAGAATAATGGTGTTGATGAAAATTCTGATCTCGAATATTGGCAGGCGATCAATGCGCCCACTATTTTATACACGAGATTTGTGCAGGATCTTATGCGCGCTGATATTGGTGTGACAAATCTGGAACCAATTACGGGGCACGGCTGGATGAAAATCATGCGGTCGAAGAAGCCGCTGCGGTATGTGATTGATACTTGTTTACCGGTGCCGCCGATTTTTGAGTTTGTGGAGCGAGAAACGGGGATGTCGAAGTGGGACATGCTCAAGGTGTTTAATTATGGTGTAGGTCTTGCGGTATTTGTGAAGAGTGCCGAAGATGCTTTGCGTGTCGTCTCGGTGGCCGAGGTGAATGGTCTGAAGGCGTGCGTGGCGGGGAAGGTGGAGGATGCGAAGATGCGTGATGGTGGCCGTGGTGGTTCAGGGAAAAGAGAGGTCGTGGTGAAGCCTTTGGATGTGATTTTGAGTGAAGAGGAGTTTTCGCTGTAAATTATTGGGTCTCTGAAAAATACGTACTGCTGTGTCAACTGATCTCCGCTTCTGCGCGGGCGGTATAGATAATTTAATGCTGTTGATTTTTACCTCGGCAGGTAATGGTTTTCT
>CAYHPV010000035.1:0-8922 GCA_964358735.1 uncultured Candidatus Peribacteria bacterium
CCCCTGTTTTTCGCTTTCAAAGCGATTCAAATGTAGCCGATACTTCTGCACCGTATCGAGAGAAATTTTTGATACCTCGATATCGCCTATCCATTTCTGAAATCGCGAGAGATAGTGATGGTAATTTGTCAGCGTCCGCGGCGACTGGTTTTTTCCGACTTCACAGTGATCGAGGAAGTTCTGAATTTGAGTGGCGAGGTGGATCGTTCGTTGAGTTGCCATAATTTTTGTCTGAATTATGCCTTCTGGACGCCCAGAAGGCAGAGAATAAAAATTTATTTTTGAAAGTCCCTGGGTCTATTTTATCATATATGCATTCTTTCCGCATTTTGCTACTCTGCTTCTGTACTGGACATTATGACTATAAAACTTTTCTTTGCGGTTGCTTCTGTTGTCGTACTCATTGTGGGATATGTTCCGTATTTTAGGGATATTTTTCGAAAAACGACAAAGCCACATGCCTATACGTGGCTCATTTGGGCGATCACAACAGGAACCGCCACGGCCGCTGCTTTTTATGGAGGTGCGAACTGGGGCACGATGGGCTTGGCGGGAAGTACATTCATTACCATTTTGGTTTTTCTTTTGTCATTCAAATATGGAACAAAAAATATCACACGTAGCGATATGTTCGTTTTGATTCTCGCACTTTCTGCTATTGTTGTCTGGTGGCTTACCAATAACCTTCTTCTCTCTGTACTTATGGTTACCGCGATAGACGGAATTGCTTACGTTCCAACTCTGCGAAAATCGTGGGAGGAACCATATTCGGAAACTCTCTCATTCTGGCTTATTATGACGATGGTTAATATGCTGACAATTCTCTCGCTTGGAGAAATCAACTGGATCACTGCTCCATATCTTGTCGTACCGGCAATTCTCAATGTATTTGTTTTGACCATCTGTATATTCAGACGAAGATTTGTAAAAAAATTATAGTTGTCATCATACTTACCATTAGGCTACTATTTCCCAGTCAGTACCTTTTTGGCAGCCTGTGCTTATGTGTGGGGCTAAGCTTAAGTTGGTAGAGCGTTCGGTTCGCAATCGAAAGGTCGGGAGTTCGAATCTCCCTAGCTCCACCAAATTTGATTTACTTCTATGGATCCTGTGCATGTTACAAGGGAATCCTGCGTGATTTTGCCAGTTTTGCAAGTTCTTTATCAAAAGTAACGAGCGGTATTCTCTGTTGATTTGACTGTCTCAAAAGAAGCGTGTCGACAAATGAGAGTTTGTTTTTTTGTGAAATAAAATCTCCCAATGAAGCATCGAAAATCTCGTCATCGGTGTAGATCATCTCAATTCCTTCTCCATTTATGAGAAATTCTGCTGCAAGACCCGCCTTTTCCAGACCTTCCTTCATCTTCAAAATAGTAAGCACTTCAGACATTACGACATCAGGAATGATAAGCTCTTCGTGCTCATCGAAAATCTTTTCGGCTCGTTTGTGATCGAGTTCGATTTCTCTAAAGTAAGCGATAATAACCGAACTATCAAGAAGTACCATACAAGTTACTTATAGAGATATTTTTTGTAGGTGGTAGCAAGATTCCTGAGTGAACTATCTCTTCCGGGAAACATGAATTTTTTACCATCTTCCCTACTGTACTTTTTCTTTTCAATCGTCTGTACCGGCGTAATCTGAAATGCCGGCCTGGAGTACTGCACGACGGTGTAGGTTGTCTGATTTTTCATCACATCATCACTCACTTCCTTGAGATGACGATAGAGATCCTTTTTTGCGATGGTTTTGGTCATAGAAAGTTTGAATAAAAGTTTGTATTTTAATTATAACAGAAGTACAAACTATTTGCAACTGTTCATTTTGAACGGTTTTTGATAGCCTGTGGTTGCTTATGCTTTACACAAGACAACACATTGAAGAGCGGGAACTAGCCACTCTGGCACCTTATGCCGTGAAGAGCGGGGAGTCGACTGGAAGGGTTTTTCCGGAACCCGAGAGTGAGTATCGAACGTGCTTTCAGCGGGATCGGGATCGGGTGATTCACTCGAAGGCGTTTCGGCGACTCATGGAAAAGACGCAGGTGTTTGTGGCGAGCGAAGGGGATCACTATCGAAATCGAATGTCGCACTCGGTGGAGTGCTCGCAGGTGAGCAAGGGTCTGGCGCGGTCGCTGGGGCTCAATGAAGATCTGGCGGAGACGATCGCGCTCGCCCATGATCTGGGACATACGCCGTTTGGACACGCGGGGGAGGCGGCGATGGATGGGTGTATGAAAAAATACGGAGAGGAAATTTCCGGGGAGCGGAAATTTTGGTTCGAACATAACGAGCAGAGTTTGAGAACTGTTGAGATGCTCGAACATATGTATCCCCAGTATGATGGGCTCAATCTTTCTAAAGAAGTTCTCGATGGTTTACTCAAACATCGCACGCCGTTTGATCGACCAAAAATGGTCTTCAAGCAGTCAGCGCACCTCGAGGCGCAGGTGGTGGATCTGGGTGATGAGATCGCGTATATGAGCCATGATCTCGATGATGGACTCCGCGCGGGAATGTTTTTGGTGGAAGAGATTTTGATGCTCCCTCTTGTGGCGCGTGCGCATAAACTGATGACTGAACGATATGGTAGCGATATGTCGCCCGAGATATTACGCGCACGTCTCTCGAGTTCACTCATGCATCTTCTCATTGATGATGTGCTTTTTCAGACAGAAAAAAATCTCACGACTCATCACATTGCCACTCTTGAAGATGTGAGAAATTATGATGGCGTTCTGGTTTCATTTTCCGAAGGTCTGCGAGCTGAGATCAATGTGCTTCGTGAATTTCTTTCTACTCACTACTACTATAGTCCGCGTATCAAAGAGCAGTGCGAAAAAGGGCAGATGATTATTCAAAAACTTTTCAACTATTTTCTGAAATACCCTGAAAAACTTCCCGAACATTTTCAGCGATTTTTGAGCGACTCGAAAAATGGCCCTGGTGAGCCACTTGTGGTGGTCGTCAAAGACTACGTCGCGGGTATGACCGATGGCTTTGCGGAAAATATCGTAGGAACTTCTCTGGAACGATAAAAGCGGGAATAGTATGGGTCAGGAACATCAACCTTTAACGCCCTTTGGGTCATATTCAGAAATGGAAATTGTCGGGCCGTTGGATCCCAAAGAAATTTTATGTCACCTCCTTTTGGCCTGAGCTCGATCCAAAAATGGCCTGGATCGACGAATACCCGATCACCGTTCGTATTGGTTTTTCTATCGCGATAGGGATGCAATTCTTTTCCTTTTGGTACACGAACGGTACCCACATGAAGATTTGCATCATCAAGAATAGAGGAGAGTTCATCGTGGGTATCGAGCATTTCGGCACCGAGCAGCCCTGCGTAGAAACACATTTTTTTCGGAAAGGTAGCACCCTGATGAAGAAGCGTATCGAAGGTCATTAGATCGATAGCATATTCCTGAAGTCCGAGGCGGTCTCTCGTCATCTGCATGCGCTGCACGATATCCTTCGCGTGTGACGGCCTTCCCTGGCACTGCACGAGCGTCCTACGAATCTGACTATCCATTTCTGCGACCTGCGCACTCAATTGCGAGAGGAGTATTTTCATTCTCCCTTGTTATAGCCGTTTTTTCCTGTTTTGTACAAACATACTTTGAGTCATAATGCGCGTATGAACTGTCCAAAATGCAAACATGAAGATACGAGCGTCCTTGATTCGAGGCTTACCCATGAGGGAAAGTCTGTGAGACGCAGACGTGAGTGCGATACCTGCGGGTATCGTTTTACGACGTTTGAGCGGATTGAGCTTTCCAGCTTTGTGGTGATCAAACGCGATGCGTCGCGGGAGCCGTATAGTCGGGAAAAAATTGAAAAAGGTGTGTGGCGGGCATGCGAGAAGCGAAGTGTCACACAGGCGCAGGTGGATGCGCTTTTGGACGATCTTGAAGAGCACTGGATGTCTTCGGGGAAAGAGGTACCGAGTAAGGTGATTGGGGAGAGCGTCATGGAAAAACTCAAAAAACTCGATGAGGTGGCGTATATCCGCTTTGCCTCGGTGTATAAGCAGTTTAAGGATCTGGAGAGCTTCAAGAAGGAGGTGCTGAAGTTACTTTCGTAGCCTCATTTTCTTGACTTATATCCTTAAATATAGTAGAATGAGATTAACAAATATACACCTTCTGTTATGAAAACACCTTTTTATCGACATACTTCTCTTTTACTCGCGGTCGCTTTTACGGCAGGTGTTGCGGTTGGGGGTATTACCGATTCACTGGATAGCCAACTTGGTCAGAGTTCTATTTTGCAGCGTTCTCCATTTATTCAGGAACTGACACGAAATTCTACGGTGCCAAGTTATGGTGAGGTTCTTGCGTATGATGTGTATCAGGGTGATCTCGTGGAGGATCGTGTGGGTGATGATGAGAGTGCGTCGGATGAAGTGTTGCCCGTCTCGGAGGATGCTCTTCCTATTCCGGATGCTGGCCATATTCCTTCTCTCAAATCTCTTTCTCCTCTCATTTCCTGCGAATATACCAAGCCTGAAAAACCTGTGTATAAAGCCACGGCTCTCAATAAAAGCCAATCAGTTTCTATGAATGCCGGCGATATGCTTCGCATTTCCGTGCTGTATAAAAATGAAGGAAATACGACGTGGTTTTCTGAAACCAGTGGATGTAAAGATGTTCCGGTTGCACAACTTGGAACATTACAACCACTTGATCGCGCCAGTTATTTCCAAAGTAACGATCCCGATAGCGGATGGGCTGATACGAATCGTGTCGTGATGTCGACTCCGCGTGTGGATCCAGGCAGCGAGGCACTCTTTACCTTTGATATTAAGGCGCCATCATTTGAAGATATTTACAAGGAAGTTTTTGGGGTCGTGCTTCCGGGTGTGACGTGGATAAAAAATAGTGAGTCGTCTCTCGACATTACCGTTGGAGAACCATATGATGAAGAGACGGCCGCGAAGATTCGTTTCTATATCAATGGCTCCGGATATGGATCGGCCATTGATCTTTTGGGTGAGAAAAAAGTTGAGGTGGATTTGTCTGAACAGAAAGCAGTTTTGAAGCTTGGTGATTATGTGGTTCGTGAATTCCGCGTCAGCTCGGGCGCCAAGGATCATCCAACACCGGTGGGAAATTGGAAGGTTCTCTTTAAACAACAGGTTCGTATCGGTGGTGCGTCGCCGTTTTATATCATGCCGAAGTGGCAGGCGTGGCGTCCTGATGGCTATGGATTCCATGCGCTTCCAAGCCTAGGAAATGCTGGGCTGCGGGCACGCATTCGTGCACTGGGTCCGGATAAGGAAGTTCCAACCGAGTGGTTTACGAATGACGCGATGTGGTCTGAGGCCCTCGATCATATTGGCTCTCCGCGAAGTCATGGCTGTATCCGATTTTTGCCGGATGATGCGGCATATATGTACGACTTTACCGATGTCGGGACGCCGGTGGTGGTCACAAAATAATTTAGCAAGGCTCCCCTGTATCTCTTCGCAAACGGCTTCGGTTTTCTATGAAAACCTGCAGGGTGTTTGCTCTCGGGATACAAGAAATCTTCCGAAATATGTACCGCTATAACACCGATTGTCTCACTACCGGTTCCATGATAGTATTGGCGGGGTCTGGCGGCATAGCCAAGTGGTAAGGCAGGGGTCTGCAAAACCCCCATTCGTCGGTCCGATTCCGACTGCCGCCTCCAGCAGACGTGAGCTCAATAAACCTGATTATGGGTGCCGACTTGGAGCATGGTCACGGTAATATAGCCACCTTCTTCTGTAAAAATAATTCGTAGATCAAAACTGACTGAGATACTCCTTCGCCCCTCAAGATCACCCGAAAGTGGATGGTTTTTTAGATGGATATCAAAGGGATTATTTTCAAATATGTCGATCGTCGCATCAACCTTCTTTTTTTGGTGTTTTTGAAGCTTGCCATATTGTTTGATAAAATCTTTCTTGAAGATAACCTTCATGATTTTGATAGCTTATGGAGTGCTTTTATTGCTTCTTTTGCGTTTGGAAATGGTCCGATTGACTCACTCTTTTCTGCTTCTAAAATCTCCTGCTCAAACTCCGGCGTGAAACCATTTTCGGTGAGACCATCACCAAGCTGGAATGGAATGGAGCGGGTTTTGACTACGCGGCGGAAAAACATTCGCACGGCGGTTGGAGCATCGAGGCCAATATCTTCGAAGACCTTGTCCGCTGCTTTTTTGAGCTTGGGATCAATACGGATCTGCATAGCTTTGGTCATGGTGTTGTTTGGTGAATAAATATATTGTTTTGTACGTTTATTGTACATCAAATACATGCAAAATGCAATAGTTTGTGTTTTGTGCTCTTTTGAAATTGAGCTTTATTTGAGGCCAATATTCAATGCCGGGCTTTTTGTTGTTCTCGTCAATGGGGAATGATTGGTGGGGGTGGATTTTCTGCTATACTTCGCAGGCTATAATCCCTATCTATGAGCGAGCTATTTACCGGTTTGAATGATCGACAACGAGAGGCCGTGGAGTGTACGGAGGGGCCTTTGCTTGTGATCGCGGGGGCGGGGAGTGGAAAAACTAAAGCACTGACGCATCGCATCGCATATTTGATTCAGGAAAAGGGCGTGTCGCCGTGGAATATTTTGGCGGTGACGTTTACGAATAAGGCAGCGAAAGAGATGAAAGAACGAGTGGCGAAACTGATTGGGGCGAAGGTGCAGCCGGGATGGATGGAGGAGAGGGGGATGGGAGAAAATACGGGAGCGGGAGCGGGAACCAGGGCAGCTGCGCTGCCTGTGATGGGCACGTTCCATTCCGTCTGTGTGAAATTATTGCGAAAGTACGCGCATCTCATTGGTTACGAAAATCAGTTCACGATTTATGACGCGAACGATCAGCAGATTCTGATGAAGCAACTCATGGAGGAGCATCAGATTGATGATAAAAAAATGAATCCGAAGGCGATGCTCGGGGCGATTTCCGGGGCGAAGAGTCAGCTCATTGGTCACGGCGATTATCATAAATACACGCACTCTTTTTTTACGGAAAAAGTGGCGGAGCTCTATGAACCGTATCAGAAGCATCTCATGAAAAACGGGGCGATGGACTTCGATGATCTGCTGGTGAATATGGTTCGGGTGTTGCGTGAATTTCCTGATGTGCTCGCGGAGCTGCAGGAGAAGTTCCGGTACATTATGGTGGATGAGTATCAGGATACGAATCATACGCAGTATGTTCTCATGAAGTTGCTCGCGGCGAAGTATAAAAATATCTGCGCGATTGGTGATGACGATCAGAGTATTTACTCGTGGCGTGGCGCGACGATCAAAAATATTCTGGATTTTGAAAAGGACTATCCTGAAACGCGCGTCGTGGCGCTTGAGCAAAATTATCGCTCGACCCAGAAGATTCTCGATGCCGCGCATAGTGTGATTTCTTTGAATAAGCATCGGAAAGAAAAAAAACTGTGGACGGAAAAAGATGGCGGTGAGGGCGTGCGCATCTGGATGGCGCGCAATGAGCGTCACGAAGGTGAGATGGTCGCGGAGGAGGTCCTGAAGCGGTTGCGGGAGCATGAGACGCCTTCGTATAAAGAGTTCGTGGTGCTGTATCGGACCAACGCACAGTCACGCGTGATGGAAGAGATGTTTTTGCGATACGGCATTCCGTATAAAATTATTGGTGGGACGAGATTTTATGACCGAAAAGAAATTAAAGATATTCTCTCGTACTTGAAGGTGCTCGTGAATCCTCGAGACTCCGTGAGTCTGATGCGTATTATCAATGTGCCTGCCCGAAAAATCGGGACGAAGACACTCGAGATTTTGCAGACGTTTGCCGCGACCCACGATATGACGCTTTTTGGCGCGATGGAAATGGCTGAGCAGATTTCTGATCTTGGCTCGAAGGCTGAGGTGATTTCCGGTTTTGTTTCTTTATTGAAGCGACTCCAGTGTGTGGCATCGGAGACGAGCGCATCGGGGGTGATCAAGTATGTGATGGAAGACGCGAAGTACCGTGATTTTCTTAGTGATGGAACGTCAGAAGGTGAAGAGCGACTGGAAAATGTGCGGGAACTTATTTCGGTGGCAAAAAAATATGACGGGCTTGAGGCTGGCATGTCGCTCAGAGTTTTTCTCGAAGAGGTTGCATTGATCGCCGATACGGACCAGATCGAGGAGCAGGATAATTCGGTGACGCTCATGACGATTCACGCGGCGAAGGGACTTGAGTTCGCGCATGTGTTTGTGGTGGGACTCGAGGAGGGCATTTTTCCGAGTAGTCGGAGTATGCTGGAGCATGACCAGCTCGAAGAGGAACGGCGACTGATGTATGTGGCGGTGACACGAGCGAGGGACCGTCTGTATTTATTGCATGCGCAGGAGCGGCTTTTGTATGGTGAATATAAGAGCAATGCGCCGTCGCAGTTTCTCGAAGAGTTGCCTGAGAATCTGGTGGAGCGAAATTACGTGGTGACGGGGTCTCTGGGCACGGGTGTGCTGAGAAGGGGGAGTGGGTTTTCGGATGATAGCGTGAGGTTGGTGGGGATGGATGATGATAACCCGGGTCGATCACGAGTAGGAGGGCGCGGAACAGGTGCGTCTGCTGCGCCAATGAATTTCGGAAAACAGTGGGATGGATTGAGTCGTGGAACTGCCGGTGGTGATATGAAAAATGAAGCTGAAAATGGTCAGACTCCCCATGACCGCCCCCAGGGACGGATCGTCCGCATGGTTCCCATGGAAGAGCCTGACGATGCACCTTTTGGCGAGCAGGATCGCGTGAGTCATCCATTGTTTGGCGATGGTATCGTCCTCTCGATTGTTGGAGGTATCGTCACGGTTGTTTTTGAGAATCCATCTATTGGAACGAAGAAACTTGCGATGAGTATCGCGCCGCTGAGGAGGGTTGGGTGAATGATATTTAGGGCTTCATTGGGTTGCGTATTCTATTGAGATCACG
>CAYHPV010000036.1:0-8830 GCA_964358735.1 uncultured Candidatus Peribacteria bacterium
CCATGTCATTCGGGTCGTTGAACACGGCATATCAGGTTCACTCGTGCCCTCGTTCACCCAAATTGCGCTTCGTAAGATGCAAGTTCGAGGCAAAAAAAAAGGCTGGCAATATTCCGAAAGTCTGATACACTAACGAAGGCGCAACTTCTGATATGCCGGTACGCACAAGTGTTGCGTCAAAAATAAACTAAATCTAGCTCTTTTTGTGAGTTGTTTTCTGAAATGTGTAATTCTGTTGTGGCAATTAAGCTCTGTACAGCTATTTTCTCAAATTGAGAGACTTGTAAAATTTGTAGAATTTCGTAAAGATTCCGTTGGGTGTTCAGTTGTTTTTTCAGAATGGCAACGAGTAAAAATGTGCACATGGCAACACAGATTTGTGTTTTCACGGCATTCACCGAGTATCCCCAAAACACCTCAATGCGCAAATGCTGTTTGATCCATTTAAAAAACAGTTCGATGTGCCAACGGTGTTTGTAAAGATCAGCAATTTTTTTAGCGTCAATGGCAAAATTATTGGTGAAGTAAATATAATTTTTGTTTGTCACTCGGTCGTAGTATTTGACGCGTCTTAATTTTCCCGGATAATGTTTTTTGGAATAAAAACTAGTTAGAACGATTGTTTGATCGCAGCGTAAACCAGTCGCGCGATCAACCGGACGAGAATACAATCGTGTCCACGATATACTGCTTTTCGCTCGAATCACAAAAAACGCATTGGCACTGTGAATTTTAAACAATCTCTCGAAGTCGAAATAGCCACGATCCATAATGTAGAATGCGCCGGTTTCGAAGGTTAGAGCATCAAGAAAATGTACATCGTGTGTTTTTGCCTTAGTGATGAGAAAAAATGACGGAATGTTTCCTCTTAGGTCAAGTTGTGTATGAATTTTTACCGCCGATTTTTCCAATTCGAAATACGCCCATTTGAATGTAGCGAGGCACATTTCAATGACGGTTGAATCAAGTGCGTACACTGCACCGTTGAGTTGAATCTCAAAATCATTGTCGCTCCGATACAGTTTTCTCGCTTTCTCAATCAGAAGCTGTGCCAAATCTTGATACATTCGGTAGTCACGATTTTCATTGGCGCGACTCAAGGTGGAAAGCGTAAAATGTTTTAACTTAAATCCGAGGTGGTACAGCAAATTAGAGTGAGCATTCAGACATAACACGATTCCGCGCAAACTTCGGACATTGGTTAACTGCCCGAATATGAGTGCGAGTAGCTGGTCGCGGCAATCCAAATTGCGAATTCGTTGGTTGCCGTGATGGCGTTTTACAAATTTATCAAACTCACGACGCGGAATCAGTTCAATAATCTGTGAAAAAATGTATTGACCTTGAAACATAGATGATTTTATTAACGTGTGATAAAATCATCGTAGCAGATTCAAGTCGTGTACAGGCCAAAAATACTAAATTTGCTTTGGTATTAGCTAAATTTTAAGGGGAAGAAGGTTGTTTAACGCAACAGGAGTGCCCGAAACGTTATCGGAAATAAATTATTTTTCACTGCTCGATTTTTGATTGAGGGGGTTGAATTTTGATAATTTTAAGAAAACTTTTTGGCTCAACTAAATATGAAAATGAAACCAAAAGAAATTCTAGAGATTTTGGATCAATGCTGTGATGCATTCACCTTTCCTATGCTCGATAATGGATATGTTTATCTAGGAGCAACCAGGCTTTCACTGTACCGATCTGACAATGATTGGGCTATTGTTATTGAGGTCTTTGGTTTTTCACCACGCACTGAACTTCCGGATACTCATATTTATACCTTCTCAAGTCGTCTCCAAAATCGGAAATCCCCAACGGAGTATATTAATCGTGCAGCATATGATGCGTATATCGCAGATAATCAATACAATGAATCACGATTCATTTACACGATTTCTGAAGGTGATTGGCAGGATTCAGATAACACAGAATTTTTAGCCAAAGATGCTCAATATGCATCTATAAGAGGCAAGGAAATAACACTGCCGCCTATCAAAGAATATTCACAGTACCGCATCCAGCTCGAAAATTCCCTAAGAGTCAAGACATTTGAGTTCTGTAGATTTTTGGCAGCGACTGTAAAGAATGAAGTCCTAGCTACTCCTGAGGAGCGAAGAATCAATATTCAAAACGAACTAACACAAATTCTCCAACTCGAAGAATGGAATCATCCTAACGTTGTTGACCCCGACGCACGTCCATCCAGGTCTGAAACTTTTCAACAACTTGCCCAGGTGCTCATGACGGGGGACCCTGGTTTTTATCAACCTGCACAACCACCAAATACCCATTGGGGTAACTGGCCGGATGGCGGTACTCTGTAGGGACGGCAATCTTGACACTATCCCTCTAATCTTATATAATCTTATATAGTCAATATATAAGATTATCTTATGCCCAAAAACCGCTTGGATAGAAGACTAACAAGCATCCCATCTGATATTTGGCTCAAAATCAACGCCATTGATGAACTCAAAGGCCAATGGATCGCTGGAGCCAAACTTAGTCCGCAGGTACTTGGTCGCCTCAAGCGGTCAGTTTTGGTTACTTCTGCCGGTGCGTCCACTCGTATTGAGGGTGCCAAACTTTCGGACGAAGATATTGAAAAAATGATGCGAGGGCTTTCGATGCAAAAATTTACTGACCGGGATGTGCAGGAAATCAAAGGGTACATAGAACTCTTAGAGAATGTTTTTGATTCATGGAAACATATCAAGTTCAGTGAGAATTCAATCAAACACCTTCACAAAGAACTTCTTAAATACGTTGATAAAGACAAAGGCCATCGAGGCGAGTACAAGAAACAGGAAAACAAGGTTCACATGGTTGATGAAGCAGGCGATTCTCTCGGTGTACTTTTTGATACCACAGTGGCGTATTTGACACCAAAAGAAATGCAAGAATTGGTTGACTGGACAAGCCAAGCATTAGAAAACAAAGCGCACCATCCATTATTGATTATTGGCAATTTTTTGGTTGAGTTCCTTAACATCCATGCATTCATTGATGGAAACGGTAGACTATCACGAGTGCTTACCAATCTTATGTTGCTCAAAGCAGGGTATGAATATATGCCCTATGTTTCACATGAGAAGTTGGTTGAGGATAACAAGTCTGAATATTATATTGCACTACGGAGAAGTCAAAAAACAATTAAAAAGAAAACAGAAGACATCACTCCATGGCTCAACTTCTTTTTTGATATTTTTCTCGAACAGTCAAAGCGAGCGGTGGAACTTCTCTCAAAAGAAAATATTGAGAAGTTACTCTCGCCAAAACAATTGGCTGTTTGGGAGTATTTGAATAAGTTTCCTGAGGCCACACCTGGAGAAATTTCAAGAGGCGCAAAAGTCGCCAGACCAACGATTAACCAGGCGGTGGATAAATTGCTACGCCTGAAGAAGATTGAACGCATCGGTTTAGGAAGAAGTACACGATATAGAAAAATTTGACCTAAACCGGTCGGGTGGCGCAATTCACCCCTGCCCCTCTTGCGCCATCCGAGAGGAATAGACTTTATTTTTTCAAAAATCGAGCAGTGAAAATAATTTACATCCGATAACACTGCGCCCAAAAGCCTCGAAGAAGTGGGAGAGCGTCACAAAAAATGGAGGGCCCAGGCGAGAGAGGGTACGAAACTATTTATGGCAGTTCTCTTGAGAGAATCTGATGAGTTTCTTGGCTGTTTCGCGTTAGAGGGTATTCGAGACAAAATGCCTGAAATGGGTGGGTGGCTAAAGCAATCAGCTCTCTGAAGAAAGCAAACAGTGGAAAAATATGGCTATACGTGAAATATTGGATTTGAACGCTCTATGATAGAAAGCGTAAGTCTGATACGCTAAGATAAAATTCCCCGACTATCCCACCATAATAATCGTTTATGGAGCACCTACCTCTCATCGGAACCGTGACCCTCGTTCACTTCCTCGCGGTCGCGAGCCCAGGGCCAGATTTCATCATGTGTGTGCGCAATTCGCTCACCCATTCACGTAGGACCGGCATCTGGACAGCGCTCGGGATCGGCGCCGGGATTATGGTGCATATTGCATACTGCCTCGCCGGACTCGCGGTCGTCATTTCTCGATCCATTCTCCTTTTTAACACCATGAAATATCTGGGGGCAATATACCTTATATATATTGGCATCAAATCGTTCCGTGCTCGATCCTCGCACATTGAGATCAACACCACAGGAAAGGAGGAAGATCTCACTCGACTGCAGGCGCTCAAAATCGGCTTTCTAACGAATGTCCTCAATCCAAAAGCGACATTATTCTTTCTCTCACTTTTCACCCTCGTCATTTCTCCAGACACACCAGCGCCAGTTCTCGGCATCGTGAGCGCGATCATGATCGTGAATACGACGCTCTGGTTTTCGCTCGTCGCGATTTTCATGACGCAGAAAAAAATTCGCACTCTTTTTGAGCGCTTCCAAAATGTCTTCAATAAAACCCTGGGCGGGATTCTCATTGCCCTCGGGATAAAAGTGGCGCTCGCGAAACGATAGTAGGATGAAAGCCTACGTATCCCGTGCCTGCGCGATATTGTATACTTAATAGGCTATGAGTTCTTCTCCGCCGGTGACGAAAATTGCGATTGACGATCTGTGCGAGGCCTCCCTCTATACCCAGCGCACCATTCTTCTTGAATTTTTTCGACATGCTGTATCAGAAGCTGAGGATACAGCGCTTGCACAAAAAATTTATCAGGCAGCGAAGCAATTATTTGCTGCGAATGCACAAACCACATTTGATATCTTATTTTGCGTCACCCGACTCGGCCACTCCAGTCAGCACGCTGGCCATGAAGCCCGCGTCATCTACCGAAAACTCTACGAACATCCACAGACGAGGCGAATGGCCATTGTCCATCAAAATAGTTTCATCAATATCATCATTAGCCATTTTGCTGATGTCCTAAACCGATTCTCAACAAAAAAAGACTCGCTGAAATATTTTAGCAAGCGTGATGATGCCCTTATTTGGCTCTCAAGCTAGTATTGCTGCAACCTTGCACAAAAAAGATAGTATGAAAAGGATATCCAGTCTCTTCTGCACCCTCACGCTCCTCATTCTCTCTGGAGCGCTATTTATTTTTTGGCGCGAGAGCTCCCACGAGCGCGGACTTTTGGAAAGAGAACGGATAATGGATGAGCGAGTCGCTGCCGTCTTCACGACCTCGAACTGTCCCACGCTCCCCCGCTCACTTGATAAGCGGTTCTACCAAGGACCCATGATTGATACTCATATCCATATCCCGCCGATCCCGGATGGCCCGCCGCGGACAGGATTTCTAAACCCAGACGAACGCCCGGCGCTTGGCGTCAACATGACCATCCCAGAATATGTCTGCATGATGGACGCCGAGGGGACGACCAAAGTCTTTGCGTTTTTCCCAGTTTGGGAGCCATTTACGAAACAATTTTTGTCTGTGGTAGAAGAAACTATGGAGCGGTATAGAGACCGGTTTGTGCCGTTCATTATGACGCCGGACCATGACAATGACCCAGACGGATACCCGACCGTCGCAGCCGGAGAACTTGAAGACATGCTTTCGCTCTCGCGAGGAGTGTTCGAAGGGTATGGCGAGATCGGACTCTATGCCCGCGAGGGTGGCGCTGCCGAACTGCCGCCAGATTCGCGGAGATTGCGCGAGATCTACCCAGTACTTCGCGACCACAATCTCATGGTCTATGTGCACCTCGGTCGCGGACAAAAAGAAAGTTTCGAGCGAGCGCTTCGGGAAAACCCTGATATCAACTTTATCTGGCACGGCGATCAGCTCATCCCGTATGAAAACGGTGAACAAAATTTGACCGCGATCGAAGATGTCCTTTCCAAATATCCAAACGCGTATTATGGCGTTGATGAACTCTACGGCGATGTCTGGCTCTTGAAACCAGAGACAAAAAAGGAGAATTTCATCGCGCACTTTGCCGAGTATGAACCGCTTTTAGAAAAAGACTTGGCAACCTGGAAGGGATTTATCGAGCGCCACCCGGACCAGGTGCTCTGGGGAACGGATCGCGGCTGGAGTTCGGATTGGTCAGTTGATCCGGATGTGGCCATGACGCTGAATACATACACGCGGGCGTTTATCGGACGGCTTGAGCCAGCCGTGCAAGAAAAATTTGCCTATAAAAATGCTGAGCAGCTCGTATCACAAAGATAGCGCTTGTGCAACAACGCTAGACTACTTATTGAAATTCCCCGCTGCAAGCTGATGGGGTATAGCTTTGAATAAATCTTTCTTTTCCGTAGTAAACTACGGAGAATCAACCCTGAGGGGATTCGAGCGGCGCGTAACTCCACGGCACATTAAAGGCCTTACAGTGTATCGTGACGGAATGGAATTCTTCAATCCGCACCTCGGGAGCAATCTCATATACTTGCTTGCCGATCGTGCTTTTCAGCTTCCCGAGGAGCACCCCAGCGGCAAGATCATTTCGCTTGGTTGGCGAAGTATTTTTAGTCAAATACACTTGGAGATCTGGCCCATCCGGGGTAGAAAAATTTTCACCAAACACAAGATAGAAAACACCATCTTTCTCCTCAACCGACGCATCCCCGGCTGTCATGTAATTGATATTCTGAAAAGCGCCGCGCAGGGCGACATCGGCTGTAAACGACTGCATCCCAGCGATCGGCTCGCGCGCTGTCTCTCTGACTTGCGGGTGTTCTGTCATAAAGGCTTTCATCCGTTCGACTGACACTTCGATCGGCTCTTCGGAGGCAACGGGCGCTGCTCCCGAACTCGTCGCAAAGATGGGCGCTAGATACCGATCATACACAAGATACCCGGTGACGAGGGCGGACGCAATCAGGACAAAGCCATACCAAGTCCCAAATGACCTGATCCCTTTTTGAGTGGACGTGCGAATATACCAATAGAGTTCTCCGCCGAGCGCAAGCGCGGTCACGGCAAGGAGAACATAGCCCGGCGGGTTTTGCAGAAGTGTCGGGTTAATGGAAAGATAATGAAAGATAACCGAGAGGTACGCGATGTAAACGAGTTGATGGATGCGCTTCCAGCGCCGTGCGCCAATTTTTTCTACAGCCCAATCAGTTGACGTGGCAGCCATGGTCATAAAAATTGGGAATGCAATCGAGCCGAATATAATCGGATTTTCAAAAGGGTTCAGCGAATAATAAACCCCACGGACATCCCAGGCAAAAAGGTAATTATACACCGATAGCACGTGAAAGAGCGCAAAGACAAAACCAGTGACGCCGAGGTACCGCCGCAGCCGCCAGTATTCGGCCGTCTTCGGAAACCATTTAAATATGGCGCTCGAGAATAAGGCGAGGCCGAACAGCGTCGCCGCAGACAGCGCAAAACTCCGGACCAGTGACCCGCCGACTTCACCGAGAGTCAGAGAGTAATACTGGAGTGCAAACTCAAGATACCAAAACGCGGCCGCAACCGGGAGCCAGAGAAAAAAGGATTTCCAGTGTGTCTGTCGCTTCGTAACTTGCGCTTCCCCGGCTTCAATCTCAATTTCAATCTTATCGCCAATCACCCGGACCGGATACGATGTGACCGGCCGAATGGCCGGTGGAGCTTTTACAGCGCCGTTAGTCACATCAAACTTCGCGCCATGCAGTGGACACTGCACCACTCCCTCCTCAAGCGTGCCATCACAGAGCGACCCACCGGCATGGGTACAGGTGTTATTCACGGCATAATACTTCTCGCGGATCTTGAAAAGCGCGATGCGGTGGCCATTAACGGTTTTGCAAGCACTGGCAGTTTTTGCAAACTCACTCGTAGTCCCGACAAACACAAACTGTTTGACGCCGGTTGCTTTCGGCTGTTTTGGTTGTGGCACGCCAACTTTTGCACGCGTGCGCTCGAGACGAAAGAGTTCCGCGCCGGCGTGTGTTTGCCCCTGGCAATACGCTGAGAGAATATCTGACGCCAGGATACTCCCGATCATGCCGTTCCCGCCAAAGCCGGTTGCCACAAAAACTTTTTGAGCATAGTGCGGGTGAGCAAAAACATATGGGAGACCATCGGCCGTGTGAAAGATGCTGCCGGCCCATTCGTTTGTCACTTCAAAATCTTTGCCAAATCGCTCGGTCACGAATGCGCGAAGTTTTTCGTATGGCTTTTGCTCACTGGTTTTCGTAGCCTCAATATCACAGCCGCCCACGATGAGGGTCCGGTCATCAATCATGCGGTAATAAAAGTACGGGTCCCCAGTGTCCCAATATACATCTCCTCCGGCCGGCGCCCTGACAAACCGCGCGGCCATGACGTAGGTTATTTTTTCCGAAACCAAGTCTCGCGTCTCGCCCATGAGCGCCGCCGGGTTCCCAATCGCGACCACCACTTTTTTCCCGACCGCCGCGCCTGTCGCGGTTTTGACAGCCACGCGTTCGGCGACGATAAGTTCCGTCGCCTCGGTTTCCTCAAACACCTGAATTTTTTTGCCAATCTCGGTCTGAAGGAGCGCAAACAAAAATTTTCGGACATTCCATTTGCCTTCTTCGGCAAATTGGACCGCCTCGACAAACGGGATCCTGTCGGATTTTTCGCGCACTTCGTTCACCCCAATCCCGCCCGACTGAAGCGCCAACAATTCTTTTTTGAGGGTCTCATCGCCTCGAACGTATGAACCGTAATAGGCGTGGCAGTTTGTGAAATCACAAGCCAGCTTCTCATCTTTCAAAATCCCAAAAATATTTTCCTGCGCCGCCTGAGTTGCGGCGAACAGTTTGCCAACAAAATCTTTGCCTTTTTCTTTTTGAATTACGGCAATCGAGACATCCGGCACGCGCGTCAAAAAGCCGGTCGTGAGCCCGGGGTCGCCGGGGCCAATATGATT
>CAYHPV010000037.1:0-8827 GCA_964358735.1 uncultured Candidatus Peribacteria bacterium
CAGAAAAAATCGGGTGATGCTGAGTGGGTGGCGGCTATGACGCTCGTGGCTCGTGAGACGGCGCGTCTTCATGCCGTTCGACGTCATCATGATAGACGAGGTGACGCTCCACCAGGAGCGCCCCTTGGGGGCAGCATTAACCGCGAAGTGTCATAACGTATTATGGCTCAACCTATTGAAAATAAGGAGCAGAAGAAGAAAGAACAGTCGGCCATGTGGATGGCCCTGCAAGTCGCGTATGAACTCGGATATCTCATCGCTCTCCCCATTGTGTTTCTCGGCCTCTCAGGCGCCTTGATGGATAAAAAGTTTGCCACCTCCCCTCTCTTCCTCCTCATCGGTATCACACTCGCCTTTATCATCACCTCGATTGGAGCCTACCGAAAAATTAACACTATTACTGACAAAATAAACTCGATCAAATAATGTCACAGACTACAGAAATCATAACGGAAAATACGGGAACGGGTGCAGAAATACACTCCTCCGCTACTGCGTCGGAGCAGGGAACAGCTCCAGCTAACGCTGGAGTGGCAGCTGGATCAACCTTCACGCCTCCTACGATTTACTCCGAAACGGTTGGTCACATCGGTTCATTTGAGGTTCGCAATACGTGGATTATGTCGATTATTTCGGTGGTGTTTTTCTGCGTGATTGCCTGGAGATTTTTCAGGAAGTATCAGGAAAGTATCATTCCAAGCGGACTGCAAAATCTGGTAGAAGTTGTTGTCGAGGGATTGTATGACTTCTTCCACTCGGTGACGCAGGATCACAAACAGACACGACAGTTTTTTGGCATCTGTGCCACGATTTTTCTCTACATTGTCGTCTCTAACTGGTTTGGACTGCTCCCTGGTGTTGGGCCGGTTGGCCTCTGGGAAGAACATAATGGACACACCGTCTTGGTTCCACTTTTTCGTTCGACCTACTCTGATGTGAATATGACCATGGCCATTGCTATCATATCTGTCGTCATGACAACGGTTTTTGGATTTAGGAATCTTGGTACCTTCGGATACCTTGGAAAGTTTTTTGTGAATCCATTCCGTGATCCTATCGGTTTCGGTGTTGGCCTTCTTGAGATCATTTCTGAGATTTCCAAGATCATCTCGTTCAGTTTCCGTCTCTATGGTAACATCTTCGCCGGTGAGGTACTTCTGGCTGTTATGGGTTTGCTTATGCCGTTTATTGCTCCTCTTCCTTTCTACGGCCTGGAACTCTTTGTTGGGCTTGTCCAAGGTCTCGTGTTCTCACTGCTGACGATTGTATTTTTCAAGATGGGCTCCACCGGTCACGGTGATCACGAAGAAGGGCATTCTTCCGGACCGAAACATGCCACTGCCTAGCTCATAAAATTTATTTATTTTTTTAATCATCATTTTATGGATAAAAATCTCTTCGTAGCACTCGTCATCGCTATCGGTGCCCTCGGCCCAGCTCTCGCGATTGGAAAGATCGGTTCAAGTGGCGTTGATGCCATTGGCCGAAACCCAGAGGCAGCTCCTAAGGTTCAGACCGCTATGATTCTCGCTATCGCCTTCGCAGAAGCTATCGCTATTTACGCTCTCGTTGTGGCTCTTATTATCAAGTTCGTTTAAACACTATGGAACTCATTTCAAAACTCGGTATCGATGCAAAATTACTGATCGCCCAGATCATTAATTTTATTATTCTTTTGGTTATTCTTGGTAAATTTGTCTACCGGCCTGTTCTTGAAAAACTCGAACAGCGACGTGGGATGATCGCGAAGTCGGCACATGATGCTAAAAGCGCTGAGGAGTTGCTCAAGGACATCGAGCAGACCCGTCTGGAGATGATCCAGCAGACGAAGAGAACCACTCTTGAGATGCTTGAGTTGGCTGCTAAGAGCGCTGAAGAAACGAAGAATAGCATCCTTGAAAGTGCGCGTCTCGAAACACAGCAGATGCACGAGCAGTCACGGGTGCAGCTGGCACGTGATAAAGAAAAGATGCTCAAGGAGGCGAGTGATGAACTCGGCCGTCTCGTCGTACAGGCTACTGAAAAAATCATCGAGCGAGAGTTCTCGCCTGAGGATCAGAAGCGACTGGTGGCGAGTGCCACGGAGCAGTTTTCCAAGTAATTTTGTTTGAAAATAATTTTCCTCACGGAAAATCACCATGAAACTCACCCCAAAACAGTACGCAGAAGTTCTCGTCAACGTCGTCAGCAAGGCGCCGGCTCTCGCTGAACGTTTCTCAGAGTCGTTCTGGCTCATGCTCAAAGAAAACCGCCAGGAAAAACTCCTCGGCGCGATCATGCGAGCGGCGCAGGTCATCTGGAACAAGAAGCACAACCTTGTTGATGTCGAGGCGACTGTTCCCTCCGCGATGAGTGCCGATGAGCAGAGTGCTCTGTGTGAGCGTCTGTCTCGGGCTCTGGGCAAGACCGTTCAGCTCAAGACTCGGATCGATCCTCGTATTAAGGGCGGTATTATTCTCCAGATCGACGATAATCGATATGACGCAAGTGTCTCTGGAAAACTGACTCGGCTTGCACGAAGTTTCAACGCTTAAATGTTTTTTCACCTTTTGCCGTACCTTTCACTTTATACATTCTTAACGCACATATCATGCAAGACACCGTCCTCGAAGCCCTCAAACGACATATACAAGAGTTCCGCTCTACCTCAAACGCCGAGCATACCGGAACGGTTCTCGAAGTTGGTGATGGCATTGCCCGTCTCTCGGGACTCAAAGATGCGAAGGCATCTGAAGTTCTTGAGTTTGCCGGTGGTGTGTATGGATGGGCGCTCAACCTCGAAGAAGATACGGTTGGTTGCGTGATTCTTGGTGATCCGAAAGCCGTAAAGGAAGGTGACACCGTCAAGTCTACCGGTCAGATTCTTTCTGTTCCGGTTGGCGAGGCTATGATTGGACGTGTGGTCGACGCGCTTGGTATGCCGATCGATGGCAAGGGTGTTATTGCGACGAAGAAATCCTACCCCGTTGAAAAAATTGCTCCGGGTGTTATGGCCCGAAAATCTGTCGGTGTTCCTTTGCAAACTGGTATTCGTGCGATCGATGGCATGATTCCGGTCGGTCGTGGTCAGCGTGAGCTCATTATCGGTGACCGTCAGACCGGAAAGACCGCAATCGCGATTGACGCGATCCTCAATCAGAAAGGAAAAGATGTGATCTGTATTTATGTGGCGATTGGTCAGAAAGAGTCGAAGATTGCGAAGATTGTTGCCGAGCTTGAGAAGAACGGCTCTATGGAAAATACGATTATTGTCGTGGCTGGTGCATCGCATCCTGCGCCGCTGCAGTTTATCGCTCCGTACGCCGGTTGTGCTATGGGCGAGTACTTCGTTGACCAGGGTAAGGATGTCTTGATCGTCTACGATGATCTCTCCAAGCATGCCTGGGCGTACCGACAGATGTCTCTCCTCTTGAAGCGTCCACCAGGTCGTGAAGCGTACCCTGGCGATATTTTTTATCTCCACTCACGTCTTCTCGAGCGAGCGGTGTGTTTGAATGAAGACAATGGCGGAGGATCTTTGACGGCGCTTCCGATTATCGAAACTCAGGCCGGTGACGTGTCTGCCTATATTCCTACGAATGTTATTTCCATTACCGATGGTCAGATTTACCTCGAACCAGATCTCTTTTATAAGGGCGTGAGACCAGCGATCAATGTCGGTTTGTCTGTTTCTCGTGTGGGATCGGCGGCTCAGGTGAAGGGTATGAAAAAGGTTGCGGGAAAGTTGCGATTGGAGCTCGCGCAGTACCGTGAACTTGCTGCCTTTGCGCAGTTTGGAAGTGATCTCGATGCCGCCACCAAGCGACAGCTTGATCTTGGTGCACGACTCACGGAAGTTTTGAAACAGGATCAGTATGAGCCAACTCCGGTTGAACAGCAGATTACGATTATCTACGCGGCGATCAACGGCCACTTGAACGACCTCACGGTTGATCAGATCAAACCCTTCATGAAAAAATTCTTCCACCATTTGGGAACGGCTCAAAAAACATTCATGGATCAGTTCGCCGCAAAGCCTGAAATTACGAGCGAGAATGAGGCAAAATTGAAGGAGATTATCTCCGGATACAAGGCGGAATTTATAGCGCAGCGTTAAGCGGAGCTACTGTACCCGTTCCCGTATTTTTTATCATATACTATGGCAGGAAGCATTCGAGAAATTCGACGAAAAATTAAATCGATCAAGGCGACGAAGCAGATCACTCGAGCCATGGAGCTTGTCTCTGCCGCGAAGATGAAACGTGCCGTGAATCACGCGCTGGGCATGCGAAGTTACGCCGCCACGGCCCTCATGATTCTGACCCACCTCGCCGACAAAACTGCGCCCGAGACGCATCCGCTTTTGCAGGTTCGTCCCGTCAAGCGAGTGCTGGTTGTGGCGCTTTCTTCTGATCGTGGATTATGCGGAAGTTTCAATGCACTGCTTTTCAAAAAAGTTCTCGAGCATGAGCGTGAACTGCTTGCTGAAATGCCAGGTGTTGAGATTGATTACATTGGCGTTGGTAAGCGTGTGCAGGACTTCCTCGCTCGGACAGGACGCAATGTGATTGCGGCGTTTACCGGCATGTCGAATCGACCATCGATGGAGTCGACGCTTCCTATTGGAAAAATTGCGCTCGATGCCTACCTCGAAAAGCGATATGACCGCGTGGTGCTCGTATATCAGCACTTCATGTCGGCACTTTTGCAGAAACCTACGGCATTCCAGCTCCTGCCTTTTTCAAAAAAAACGCTTATAGACATGGCGACCGAGCTCAAGCTCTTCAAGCACCTTGGGCGCGAAATCGAACAAGAGGGCGCAGAATATCTCTTTGAACCTTCGGCTGATGTCATTCTCGAGACACTCCTTCCTCAGCTTACTCAGATGCAAATCTTCCAGTCGGTCCTCGAAACGACGGCCTCCGAGCACTCGGCACGCATGGTCGCGATGCGATCGGCGACGGATAACGCCACCGAGCTCATGAGCGATCTCACGCTCCACATGAATCAGGTACGTCAGGCGGGTATCACGGCTGAAATTGCGGAAATCTCCGCTGGAAAGGCCGCGCTCGCGGGGTAAGTAAGAGTTATGCATTTGCACTGCATACGTATGTACCATGATATCTTCGCTTGTTTGAGCATGTTTCTAGACTATAGGATGTTCGTTTCCTGGTCTAGAGCCTTATTGTTATTCTTATTGCATCCCTTGTTTTTACCTCTTTAAGATGCACCGTACTATCCTGGTTTGCGATATGTCTGCACCATCTGATCGATCTTGTATTTTGCGCGCTGTGAACTACCTACCAGACCCTCATCTGGTTCGTTTCTGATTTTCCAGTTTCGTGGTGATTGTTCTTCATTTTCAATGAGGGTGAGGTGAGCGAGGCGTTCATGTTCGATACAGAGTGCGACCATGTGCTGTGGATCGTGTATTTTTTGAAGGGCAAAGCGCTGGGTGTGATGGATGATCTCGTATGTGCGTTTGCATGTTCGGTATTCACAGAGGCCTCGACTGCGCTTGAGAATGAAGTGGCGTATGCGAGCAGGAATGTAGCGGGAGCAGGTGAGGGTCTCTTTTGTATCGCTGCCGTTCAGCCGTTCGCCTCCCGCCTGTGGAACTTCGTTCTGGATATATTGCTGCTCTTGCGCGAGTGTCGTTTCTCTTGTTTGCAGTAATTCTTTCATGAGCTGATTCCAGTCTCCATCTTTTCCGTTGAGCTTTTCTAGCTGTTCGATAATGTATGGTTCGAGTTCGATGGCGAATATTTTTTTGATGGGTGCTGTAGCGAGATCAGATGTTTTGGATTCTGGAAGTTCTGCGCTATCTGCCATCTCGATGGCTTTTTGATGCGGAAATTTTGCTTTTTCCGAGAGCGCGCGCTCTCCAAATATGTTGAGTTCCGGAACTTTATCAGCAACCATATTGTTGCGAGACGACAACTTCGTCATGGACGGATCTTGCTGTATTTTCAGATCATGCACATACATTTCGAGGGTGTGCTGGCTCATTATTTTTATTTTTTCTGACCAGGATTTTTGATTGTCCGGTGTTAAAAAGAGGAGAATTGGTCGGATGATGGCGATGCCTCGCTTTTCTATGATGCGCATGATATCCGGCATATGCTCGACGGTCTGCATGATGCGGAGACCGTCGATGGTGGTCTTGTGGCTCATGCCGGCGAGTTTGCTCGTATATTCGGAGAGGCTTCCAAATTTCTTTTTTTCCCAGACACGTTCGCGATCAATGGCGGGTAGCATCATGATGCATTTACGCATCCACTCACGGGCGTTTTTGCCGTAGGTTTGGAATTGGTGGTGGAGGGTGTTGATGCGATTTTTATTGGAAAGTTTTTCTGGAGAAGTGATGAATGATTGTGATAAAGAGGTGATGGTTTTTTGCATAGGATTTTTGTTCATAATGTATAAAAAGATCGTATCACGAAAAACCAAAAAAATCATGGCAATAAGCCATTAAATTACTATTTTGAAATGACAGCGCGGCATAAATGTTATATGGTGAGTGTTTGCTCACCTATGGTGGTGTGGCGTGATGGATTTTGGCTCATCATATGCACTCCATATAAGGCTGCGTGGTCTGTGTGTTGGCTCACCTATAGATGTACACATGACTGCTGC
This sequence comes from uncultured Candidatus Peribacteria bacterium, assembly GCA_964358735.1. GTDB lineage: Bacteria > Patescibacteriota > Gracilibacteria > UBA1369 > UBA12463 > CALREA01. Next base: position 6,616 of record CAYHPV010000037.1, read on the forward strand.
GTGGTCTGTGTGTTGGCTCACCTATTGGAAAAAAGTTTTAGCCGGATTGGAATAATTTGTCTCCACTAAAATGAAAAATCACCCTTTTTCTTCAGGGCCGCGTCGCTCGCTGCCTCTTCGGCTTTTGCGCCAAGGTTGAGTGAGGCCTGTTTTTTCTTTTCCTTGGCGGCGGCGTCGGCATTATAGTTGAAGCCCCAGAGACCGACGCTTTCGATGGCTCGAATGAGTCGTGCGTCGGCGTTTTTTTCATCCTTTTTCATCGCCTCTTCCAGATATCTTCCGAACTTCATGTGGGCATTTTCTATTTTTTTCTGCTTGGCCAATTGATCCGGAACGTCTTTGTAATCTTCAGATGTGTCCTGATTCAGAAACTCATGTCCATCAATATTAAATTCTCTTCCGATCGCGATGATGACCTGCTCCATTTGATTCTTGTGATTCTTGACCGGAAACTCATCCACGACCGATGGCTTTTCCAGATACTCTTTCGCCAGACGCTGGTAGTCCTTGTTTTCCTTTTCAAAGCGATTGGAGAGGATGCCGTTGTATTTTACAAATGATTTAATGCCTTGCAGGAGGTTGGCTCGGTTTTTTTTCGAAAACTGGTCCGGCTCTGAGTGATAGGTACTGCTCAGTGTTTTTACCCACTCGGCAAATCCGGGATAGGCATTCACATATCCGGGAATGGTGAAGTATTTTTTACGTCCTCCGGAGTGTGAGCAGACCTGCTTGATCCACTCATCATCGAGGAGCGGAATCACGAGATGCGCGTCGTCGTGGTCTATATTGGCTTCGCCGTTGCGGATCGCCTTGATAGTACGCGTCTGGGCCTCGCCGTTGGTGAGCGCGTACTTCCACATGAAGTCCTTCACCTTTGGACCGGCCTTGTACATCTCTTTTGGTTTCGTGATGCCCGGATCTTCCATAAATACTTTGAAGATTTGCTGGAGCTCCTGGACCGAGTATGGGCCTGGCGCTGACTGATATGGCTTCTGTTCACCCTGTTCTGCGAGAAAGGCGAGGAAGGGAAGATTGTTCTGGAGATCGTCGGCGATCGCACCCATTCTTTCCAGAGTGAGGATACCGGTGGCGACACCGGCGACGATGAAGAAGAGTTTATTTTCCGCGGTTGATTTTCCTTTTGAAATAATATAGCGAATGAAACCTTCGTACTCCTGCGGACTGACCCACTCACCTGCCATGTGCATCTTGAGGAGATTTTGCAATCTACCTGCGATTTTTCCGGTTCCATACGGATCGTTTTCCAGCTCGGCCCCCTGAGCGTCGAAGCCCTTCATGCCTGAGTCATACGTGGAGCTGTTTTTATTCTGCCACTGCTCATACTGGTTATCTCCCCAGAGGCTGTCAATCGCCTTTCCCAGGTACTCCATACCCATTTTTTTGGCACCGGTTTCCTCATCCATTCCTACCGGAGAGTATGGATCTCTGTTTCTTGGAATTGGAATTTTTTTATCGCCCGGGAGATATGAAATACGATTGATCGCGTCCCAGGTACGCACGTCATCCCAGCGCATCTGGCCTTTTTCGGTGAGCACCTCGATACAGGCCTTGATCTGATCCGCGTTTGAGCTGCGATTGAGGAGACCGCGAACTTCGATGATACCCATGTTGGTCATCGCCTCCTTGAACTGTCCGACTTCGTGATGCTCCGTCTCTTCTTTGATACGAAGCATTTCCGTGCCGATGAATGGAAGATTGGCGCCGAACTTTGAGAATCGGCCTTTCATGCGGCGCTCCCAGGTACGCTCCCAGTACTCCCAGATGTGCTTTCCGAGCTGCCACATATCCTGAACGGTGAGAAAATTCGTGTCGACCCAGAGCTGACGGAGCTCGCTCTGCGATGGCATGTCGGTATTTTTGTCGATCTGATCTTTGAGTTTCTGCTTTTTCTTTTCGTCTTTTGCATCGTCTTTCGGATTTGGTGGAGTGGTATTTGTTTCGAGTTTTGGAATGAATGGCTCTGGCTCTTTGTCGCCGTCAGCGGCGTGATCGGCTGGTGCTTCGGGATCTTCTTTGGTCTTGTCTTGTTTGTCTTTGGCGTGGTCGCCAGAGTCGGCTGGGCCCGGGCCTGATGGTCCTGATGGGCCGCCGTCTGATGGTCCGTGCGAACCACCATCGTGCGGGCCGCCATCGGTTGGGCCGTGTGAGCCGCCACCTCCGCCTGATCCACCGTGACCTGAGCCTCCAGGAC
>CAYHPV010000038.1:0-8552 GCA_964358735.1 uncultured Candidatus Peribacteria bacterium
CAAAGCTGGTTGCAAGCTGACCTGACAAGTGTAAACTTGATGCTGCAACAAAACATTTTTTGACATTTTGGTCTTTTATTGCTATAATGAAAACGTTATTATTTGTTCTTAATCTATGTTCTCAAAAAAAATAAATATTCTCGCGCTTATGGTAGTGGCACTCATCGCCCTGAGTGGCAATGTTGATGTGGCGCTGATTAAAACTTCTGTCATTAACGAGAAAGATCAAACTTCGGCTCCTACGAAAGATACCAATACCATCAGTATTATGCCCGTTGTCGAAGAGGGGAAAAATCCGTCGTGGCTTCTCTTCGAAGAAAAGCCAGGTAAAGAGCTTTCTGGCAGGATCATCGTGAAGAACTTAAACACACAAAAAACACTCCTCGCCGATCTCTATATCGTGGATGTCAATGCGGATGCCGGAGGTTTCGCTCCGGTAGGGAAGGAAGATGTTAAGAAAGATGCCAAATGGCTTTCTCTTTTAAAAAATGAGGTTCTTTTGAAACCTCTTGAAGAAGCAATTATCCCGTTTAAAGGCAGGATTCCTCTCGATGCAACTCCTGGTCAGCACACTATGGCTATCATGGCGGAGACGGTTGATCCGGCAGCGCTTCAGGCCACATCCGGAAAGAAAGTTTCCGTTTCGACACGCGTTGGTATACGAACGTATATTACGGTTCAGGGTAAAATTGTTACCTCCGCTGAAGTTGGTCATGTCGAAATATTTAGCAAAAATCCGTATATCTTTAAGATCGATTTCAAAAATACCGGAAACACTCTCATTAAACCATCAATCGATACGGAAATCTATAACTGGAGAAATCAAAAGATAGCGGTCATGCCTACCGAACAACTTTATGAGATTCAGCCAACCGGTAACGTAAAGCTTGAGGTGAATTGGAGTGAAACAGCGATGGGTAAGTATACCCTGAAGTTCAAGGTGGCCTATCCCGGTGGAAAGGAGCAAATGCGAGAGGCAAGTATCATTATCTATCCTCCCCTCCATTACATTATTGCCGCTATAATTCTTCTACTTCTGGTAATGACAAATATTATATATTTGGTCAAAAAAAAGGTCTCTGTGATGATGCCATCCGCGATAACTCCTGTTTATGCGACGATTCCAAATGTCGTCTCTATTTCTCCTTCTCAGCCACTGATTCCACCGCCGGTGCAGTCTTCGCCTCCACCACCCGTCCAGCCACAGATCTAATCTATCCTCTGATTTTCGGTATTTTTCTTTATGCTTTTCTATAAATCTTCTCTCTCTTTGATTCTTTTTTGGCTCGTGCTCATGCCGAGTTTCACCGCAAGCGCTATGGTGAGTAAAGATGGTACTTTTGGAGTTCGGCCCGCAATGGAGAACGATCGATATCCATCATGGTTTATTTACGAATTGCGGCCAGGTGAGAGTTTCGAAGACGAGCTTTTTGTGGAAAATCAGTCAGATGAAAATATGAGGCTGCGCATCTACGCTCAAGATACTCTTAATGCCTCAAAGGATAACGCAGAATTCAAAATTTTTGATGAAGGTAAAGTTCCGGAAGGTCATCTTGCCGTGAGCAAGTGGATTACTCTTCAGCAGACTACTATTGATCTCTCTCCATTTGGCTCAATATATATTCCATTCAAGGTAACGGTACCTCAGGATATTTCTAAAAAGGAATACGCCGCAGTTATCTTTGCCCATCGTGATCCAACAGATCAAGACGCCGTCTATACCATTCGAGAATCCGATACTACCGTACAGGCGAAAATTGGTACCCGTGTTGGTGCAAGAATGTATCTGACTGTTACAGACAATCCCGTCATGCCAAAACGATTTCTTCCCAATCATGACATGCGATCGTACCTTTCTTTTGTCTTGCTTTTTATTATAATTACTGCAATATTTGGTGGTGGATATTTTATCTTTCAGCAAGAGATACATAAGTTCTTCATTTTTTTAAAAAAGTAATTTATATCTTCATTTTTTTCTATGTATAAACGTATTCTCAGCTCTCTCTTTCTGTCTCTCGTCTTTTCTGCCGTAGCCCTTGCTGATAGTGGAGCTTTTTCTGTTTCTCCGACGCGAGGTATCTCATCATGGCTCCTGTATGAAATGAAGCCCGGTGATGTCATGGAGGATAGTGTTGTTCTACGGAATCAGGATATAAAAGTTCAAACATACAAACTTTTTGCTGTTGATGAACAAGCGAAGGATGCAAGCGATAAAAGCGAAGGTTTTTCTCTTGTGAACAGTGATAGTGAACAAAAAAGTATTGGCAAATGGGTCATTATTTCCGAGAAGATGGTTACTCTCCAGCCCGGTGAGAATAGGAAAGTTTCGTTCTCGCTCAAGCTTCCTTCGGATGTCACAAAGGAGATAACATATAGTGGTGCCATTGTCATGGCGGCCATCGCTGGTACTGCAAATAATGAAGTTCCAACAGATAGCAAAAATCTTTCTATCGCTACCCAGGTGGGTTTAAGAATGTATGTAAAAGCTACGGATAACCCTCAATTAACTGAGACGACTCAGCCCGCTCCGGATGTAATCCGTAATGTTTCTAACGAAAATAATACCAATGAGACCCCAATCTTACCCTATATTCTCGCTGGTGCCGGTATCATTATTATTGTCCTTACGTATAAACTCATGAAGAAATCCTAAGATGTGCCGGACTTCTCATGTGAAGATTTTTGTTTTATTTGCCGGGTTAATGTTCGGTATCTTCTTTCCTGTCAAAAATACTTTTGCCCAGTTCTCTATTAGGCCGGTTGAAAATGAAAGTTCATGGTTTGTGTACTCAATGAGTGCTGGTTCAAAAATTTCTTCTGATGCCCTCGCGGTGAATATGTTTGATCAACCTGGAACCTTTGAGGTCTATGCTGTTGATGCTATATCGGATAAGGTGACAGGGGGTTTTGCTCCCCAGAGTCGTGGTTATGTACCCGTGATCATTCCATCATGGATTCATTTGAATCAGTCTACTTTGGAGATACCAGGTAAAACTGCTACAAAAGTTTCTTTTACCATCCAAATTCCTCAGGACGTGATGCCCGGTGAATATACTGGGGCACTTATGATTGAGCCTGCTTCTGATGCTTCAAAAATAAACAGTGGAGGCGTTTCAATTGCTACCCGTATTGGAGCAAGAATATATATTACTGTTTTACCCTCTCAAAATGGTGGCACGCCAAAAATAGCCGATCGAATCTATGAATCTACAAATTCCAAAAATGTCTTTCTACCAACTCCACCTCATGGAATACGGTATATTACAGAAGAAACACCTACGCCATCTTCAATTTCTTCGACTATCCTGACTGACCATCTTGAAAGTAATAATACAGATCGCAATACAAATGATCAGACTCGATGGATATTCAATCTTATTCTCATTGGTATTTTTACCATACTTATCGCCTATATATTATTGCGTATAAAATAATCAAAAAATTGATATTAGCTTTTAATATTGCCCACCAGTAGAGAGATACTCAATCCCAATATGAGTAAAATAAGTACAACCGTCAGAATAGTACTCCCCAAAACCTCGATGAGCGTTCTGAAAATCATATTCTCTTGCTTTGATTTCTGAAGCGTATCCTCATTGCCAGTCACGACCTGAGCAAAATCAACCTGCGAACTCTCCGGTGCCTCAAAAAAATCTTCATCTTCCTTATTGAAATCCTCAATATCCAAAGGTGGTAGTAGGTCATCCTGCATCTCTTTTTCTTCAGCGAATTCCGAAGGAGAGCTCAAAGATTCAATCTCCTCTGGCGTATGGGAAAGTGCCAAAACTTCCGAGATATCTATCGCTTCATCAATTATTGCAATGGCGTACCGATCAACATCTCCAGGACTGTTTATCACGGCCCGGACCCGATCCTGTGTTTTTTTGATGGCAACATTTTTTGGTATACTGGCGCACATTTGTTTTGCGTCATCAATGGAGCTCTTGAGTTGAGAATACTGGCTCGCATCGAATTTTTTTGAGAAACCACAGGGGTCCTGTGACTTGTACATAAGGCAGATTTTATTGGCGGATTGCAGGCTATCTGTAATTTTTTTATTCTTCGATGTCGCGTATTTATCCACGTAAAGACAGGCTTTTTCAAAATTTGAAATAACTTTTTTACACTCTTTTTTTGCCATCATCACTTTGAATGAGAGGGCGGAACTCATGTCAGTATAGCGCTTGAAAAAGCCACAGGGATCAATGACGCGCTTTTTATCACAGGCGTTTTGCGCGAAAGCAAACTTGCTCAACACATACGTATTCTTTGACCCATTTTTGAAGGTAAGAAACATGCAGGCATCAGATTTATATAGCTTGGCGCACTCTTTGGCGGCATATTGGACGCGTCGCACCATGACAGCGTCTGTGCTCTGCTGGTTTGCCTTGAGAAAGGTACACTCACTGGGAGAGATTGATGTGGGTGGAGTAATTTGCACTGCCGATATCGGTGTTTTCGAGGCAGCAGGAAGATGATTAAGAGGATTTTGCATGATATCCAGTGCGGGTACTGCGGGAATATTTGGTATAGGTGGAACATTGGTAAAAGAAGAGCCTCCACCCCCACCCGACGATGGAGCCGGAGCGGGTTGCGGAGGCGGCGCAGGTCCTTCGATATATGCGGCGAAATAGGAAGAACGACAGGAGTATATGGTCACGATACCATCCATCACGATCACCTCGGATACGGGATGGGAGCCGATGCCCTCAGTACATCCATTCAATGCCGATTGCGTGATGCCTTCGCTCATCCAGGTAGCGCCATTGTCAGAGCTTCGTTTTACCTTCAGGGTCATGCCATTCAAGCTTGGATCGACAGAAATATTCAGTTTAATCGGCTGACTGAAGTACAATGTTTTTCCCGGAATTCCAAACTCCATGGCGGCGCGAAGGACGATAGCTGGTAGCGGCGGAAAAGTATCGGCAGTGGTAGTATTTTGTACCGTAGAATTGGCAATGGTAGAAAGGGATATCTCATTTTTTTTATCGGCTATTTTGAGCTGGGTCGCATCAAATGTCACACCTTTTGAATCGGTCATCTGGGTTGCACGAGGGATAAGAGTTTGCATGACAACGGGCGCAGTGCCAGTGCCTCCCATATTCACCGGAGGCGGAACAGCAATATTCAGGTTATCGACCGTTGTCGCCACCTTCGTCGAGGTCGCCGATACTGTGGATGTTCCCGATTCAAAATGAAACATACTCGGAATAGCAGTTGCCAGATTCGTCGATAGAATATTCTGATAACTCGTCGTCCCTATAATGGTCATACCCGTACTACCGGTGATGGGAGGGGGTGCTGGAATAATGAGAGTTACTGTATGTGAAGCAACAGATTGCGTCATCAGGTCTCTACCAATATGGCCATTTTTTACATAGAGGCCGATAAGTATAAGGAAAAATATGACAAGTATGACATAACATAAGCCAGTTATTTTCAGTCTTTTTAGTGATATTTTTATGCTTTGTGTATGTTTTGTTTGCATCGTGCAATTATACCATAATTTTGTAGTTTTTGAAATATCAAGTCTGGGCTCAATAATATAAAGCATTTGTGGTTTTTCCTGTGTTCATGCTTTAATAGAGCTCAATATGAGATGTTTTATAGTGAGATTCAGGACAAGGAGGGTCGTTGGTCTTTTGGTGACTTTTAGCCTAGTCTTTAGTTTTGGAGGCTCGGCTTTTGCAGGTTTGTCATTGAATGTAGCTCAATCGAGTCTGGACATGGGAAGTGGAACGATCGGAGTCGTGAATAGTTTTAGTGGGTCACTGGGGTCGATAACCGTAAGTGATGATCGGGGTGGGAGTCCAGGGTGGAGCTTGGTAGGCGCCGCAAGCCATATGACGACGATTCGACCAGCCATAAGAATCGTCGGAAGTGTCGGGGGGGCTACCTCGGGCGGAGTCTATGATGGGATGCTTGGAGTTACGAGTCCACTTTCGGCTTATGACATCGTAATAAATGCGGCTGGCGCGGTAGGAACGGCTACATTTAATGTTTCTGGTGCAGAGTCAATGAGTAGCGTGGTAACAGGCACCTTTATTGCGATTGGGACCAAAGGTGTAAGGGTGACCTTTGATGTAGGTAATTACTCTGTAGGCGATCAGTGGAAAATTATTGTTGATAATTTTCCTTATACCGATATGACAATCTCACCTGGAAGCGTCACGGTGAATTCAGGAAGTGGAACAGGGGTGAGTGCAGGGAGTTCCGGTGCGTTCAGTGGGGCGGGGTCACGCTCGAACAATAAAGTTCTCATGCAGGCTACCAGCGGTAACGGGACGGGCAGTTACTCGATTACACCGAATCTTTCCGTGACGGTTCACGGCAATCCAGCAGCAGGGACGTATACTGGAGATATACTCTTTACGGTGAGTTAATATTTAAATCGTATGTTCAGGTCTTTTAGTTTTCGATTTTTATTCTTCGTGATATTTTTATTTTTTCTAATCCCTTTTCCTGGAGCCTACGCAGCCCCCGAGAGTCGTAGTGGGAATAACGGTGGCGGCTGGCTAGAATCTCATGGACTCGCCGTGAGGCCAATATCATTGTTATCAGGAGGTCGGATATGGTTTCTCTATGGCGCGAGTCCGGGATCACGCATTATCGATACGGTCGAGTTTTGGAATAGACGAAAAGAGAGTGTGAGAGTGGCGGTAGAGGCGGTGGATGCTGAGCTCATTGAAGGAGCTTTTGCTCTGAAATCTCCAAATAAACCAGGGATATTTATCGCAAAATGGGTAAATTTTTTAAATGTTACATCATCACATGAGTCGGTAGTCGAGGTCCCCGTCGGAGGCCGAAAAACCTTTTCTTTTGCCATGAAGATTCCTCTCGATGCCAAATATCGTGACTACTGGGGTGGCGTGACCGTTCGTGAAATCGTACCGCATGGATCTTCCTGGAGGGTAGGGATTCGGATGCTGATACGTCTTCACGCAGCAGACTCTTCCACTACTCAATACTTGCCGCAGGTAGGGGGCGGAGTTTTTTACGCGCCGGAGGCGACACTTTTTCTTCAGGATCTTTTTGATCGTCTGACGAGGGAGTTTTCGCTTTTTTCGGCTCTTCCTTCGTTTCCTTTTTTTCGGTCTTCTCCGGCTCAACTTCGATCTGCTCAGTCCGATAGGCGTTAACGGCATTACCAGCCGTGCCAAGTGACTCAAAATTTTCAGAATCTTTCACCAGATCAACGAGCTCTTCCCATCGTACGGAATAGTATTTGTAAGTCTGCTGGAGAGAAGTGAGTCGTCGAAGGTACTCTTCTTTCTGACGCTTGAATACCACCTCCTCACGGGACTCATCGGCATAGATCAGGTTATGATCTCTTTGGCAGGACTCCATATTTTCATAACGATTATCGGGAATGATATCATTGATTTTACAGACTTTTCTAGCGATCATGACGCAGGAATTCTCCGCGTCACTATAGGTGACATACGATGTCATGATGCACCGACCATGTGAAATATTCGTCCCCTGCTGCTTGTAGATATAGTCGAGAGTGTTCTCGAGAGCCACGGTATTTTGCTGAAGATTCTCGGTGAGTGCTTTGATAACATTGGTCATGATATTGAGAAAATTTTTCGACGTATTCGCGTGTTTGTCAGATTCATTCTCAGCGATTGTGTCTCGGTCAGCGTCATCAGTATCGTCATTCTCACTGTCATGATTGGCAGCATAAATCTGGTCCAAAAGATCGGGAATACTTCGCAACGCGCCAATCGCATCGATAATTTTTTTATTGATCTGTGGTTGCCGCTTTGCCTCCTGGATAGTCATTTTGAGAGCATCATCAGACTGGCTATTCGTCTGTCGTGAGGGCTGCAGTGGCAGAGGCTCGGTTTTTATTTCAGATGTTATTTCAGGCTTTGTCTCAAGTTTCGTTTCAGCAGGTTCTATGGTAGCAGTCTGTGTTCCAGGCTTTATCTCAGCAGATATGATCTCAAAACTCTTTTCTTTGGGAAGAGAGTCATCGGATTTTTTCTCTGTGGCTGATGCCGTTGACTCTTCAGGTTTTTCAGTCAGCGGCGCATCTTCTTTCGATGGTGTTTTAATGTTTACAACTTTTAACTCTTCGCTATCTTCCACTTCTTGCGCCTTTTTCACTTCATCTATTTTCACTTCTTCCATGTTTTTCACTTCATCTTCCACGACGTTCATCTCAGCCGCAACAACGAGCCCACTGGTCACCGGAACAGCTACCGTCGGCACGATGACTTCAGGTGTCACGCCCACGCCCTCAGAAGCAGGAGTAGCATCAGGGGTACTCCCCGCGAGCACATCAGCTCGAAGATAGTGAGTATCAGAAGAGTATTCGAAATGTCCAAGCAGAATTCCAATGCCAAAGGCAGCGAAAACCATGAAGCCGTGAAGTGATAGTGTTTGTAATTTTTGCATATCCGAACATTATACCATTTTTAGGGTAATATAACAAGCTTTTCGCGCGGGCCTTTTTCCTTCATCCGAGCCACTCTATCCCCACGTTCTCTCCGCTACCCCTTCACGATTTTCGGCATAATATACCTCAGGTAGATGAAGAATAATGC
>CAYHPV010000039.1:0-8548 GCA_964358735.1 uncultured Candidatus Peribacteria bacterium
AGGCGAGTGAAGATCTCGGAGAACAACAGATCAATAAAAAAAAATATGTGCCTGTTCAGGAGGCCAGTCCGCTGAGGGGGAGGTAGGAGTCGAGCCATAATAAGGTTAGTTATGTGCTATTTTTTCTTTGCCAAAAGCTGAAAATAGGCTTTTCAACTGCCAAAAATGTGCTACGATGAGGTCTCTAAGATTTCTTAGATCCTTTTTAAGATACGTTATGGCAGATGGTGGAAAAAGGTCCGGTTTACATATTCCTGGTTTTGATACTGAATATCATGGTCAGCTTGAGGGTGTTCCCGAGAGTCGTCTGCATGACATGGCTGGTGATCTTGAAATGAGTGACCTTATGCCTGTCCATCCACGAGTTGTTGGCATGGAAGGTTTTTCTCGTGGTCTGACTCTTGATGAAATCGAGTTTGCCGCTCCTCTCGCCCACACTCCGATGGCTCGTCGGACTCTTTTGATGATGCTCCTTGCTGCTACCGGTGTTGTCACTGGTATTTCTCTGCCAAGGCGCGCTCATGCTGATACCGATGCGAGTATGAATTCTGATGCCATGAGTAGCGATACCTCTTCTGACACTTCAAAAAGTGTCGCTCCTTTTAAGCCGATTACCGATGTTTATGAGGTTGAGATTTTGCTTCCGGGTGGTGCTGATACCGATTACTGGCTTGGCTATCGTGGGGATACGATTCCTGCCCATGTCAAAGGTGGTCTCCGTACTCCTCCGCCGACTCAGCCAACGGCTCCTCCCAATTATCTCTATGTTCCGGATACAACTCCCGGTATGGGTGGTAATGGGTTGATGCATATGCTTGATTTTTTCAATGATGTTCTCTTAGCGATCACTGATCATGAGACCACCAATCATGATACCGGAAAGGTGACGGCGTTGACGGGTGATCCTAATGGGACCGTCCCTTCTATCGCTGTCCAACGAGCTGCGGTTATTACCCCAAATTCTCCTTTTGCCTATGTGGTTGGTCCTGGTGTCGGCATGGTTTTTACCGGTGGGCTCAATGTTGGTGCCAATTCCCTTGATACGAATCGTCTTGGAAAACTCGTTGATCCAAATGCGGTTGGTAACGGAAAAGAGACTATTTTTTCAACGAACATTGTCAGTCTTTTAACTTCTATGCGACATGACGATATTCAGGCCGTGCTGAATGGTAAGTTTCTTCCTTCGTTGAAGCGTTTTGCTGCCGGGCGTGATGCTTCGCAGCAAGCGACTCAGGAGGTTGCCGAACTCCTGAATCTTGTGAAACAGGTCAAGCAGAATCAGCAGGATCAGCTTGCGAATGGCATGCTTGTCGGAAGAGTGCTTTTCCAAAAGGGTCTTGTGGGTGGCATTTCCCTGCAGCATAATACGAGTTACGACACGCATAATGACGCCTTTGGTACGAAACAGATGCAGAATTATCAAAGTCTTACCATGTCTCTCTACAGAGCCCATCTTGATGCCAAACAAAATGGCGTAAAATTCCGGAGTGTTGAAAAGTCCGATTTTAACCGTATTAAGCCCGCCTCTGATCACTACAAGTATGGTGGTACTCTTGTTTTTGGTCAGGGCGTGAGCGGTCATCGAAAGGTTGGTGTGTTTAATGCTGAGAAAAGCTATGTTGGCGAAAAGTCCAATAGCGCTGATATTCAGCAACATCTTTTGGGACTTAATGGACTCGTTGGTGCCGATCTCGGTGTTAAAACAGCGCTTACCGGCATTACCGGTCCGCATAGAATTCAGGATCTTCTCGATCAACAATCATAACATTATTTTTCATGAGCGCTGACGGTACAAAACCTATAGGAGATATGGTGGATCATTCACCTGATATGCAGCCTCAAGAGATTGAAGGAGTCGCTGTGGTTGATGATCGCAGAAGATTTTTGAGTGCATTGATGAGTGGTTTTGGCCTTGCTGTTGTTGCTGCAGCCTGTGGCGAGAAAGGTGTCGATGCGTCGGATGGTGGTGGCGCCGATGCCAAGCTCAATCTTGGCGCGCTCTGTGAAAAACAGCCGCCTGTCGTGAAAGCGGGTCTCAAGCTGCGTGAGGTGACGGATTGTGACGGTTGTCATAAGAAGGGTGGTGTTGGAGCTGGAGCCTGGGAAAATCTTGATCCTAGTGATGGGGCGCTAAAAACTGATGAAGCTCTTCAGAAACTTTTCCATCATGCCTCCAAAACAACCTCTGATGGCAAAGGATATATGGCTGAGTATGCCCAGCAAAAGGTTCCAAATGATGCCGGAAAATTTCATCCTGGTGGCGTTAGAACGCTTACTCCTGACGAGTGGAATATCATCGATACGCTCCATCAAGAAGCTGCGAATATCAAGATTCCTGGTGGTCCCGCGCCGAAACTTTCAGTCAATACCGATTGCGAAAAACATAATTTTAAAGTTTCTCCGCAGGAGTATTTCAGCGGTGTAACCCTGCAAACTCCCGATCAGGTGTATATGAATTTTCTCCGTAATGTTATTGGCGCTCCTCTTCCACAATCTGCTCCTGGTATCAAAAATAAAGAAGATTTACGCAATGCATTACGAAGTGCGTCTGGGCATGTTGGTTTTTCAAACTGGTTGGTAAATGCCGTGAATGATTTTACCCATACGAAATTTTATGAGGGTGGCGATGATGCTGTAAAATTTTTGGGTGATCGATATGGCGTGAAGTGGTCTGATTTTTCCAATAAGCGTCTGGCGCAGGGACCTGGTAATTTGCTTGCGTATATCGTCGATCAAGGAAGGTCAGTGAAGGAATTTCTTACGGCTCCTTATCTTGTTTTGCCTGGTGCTAAGCATCAGGATCAGCCTGATAATCCTGATGATGATTGGAGGAGTCGCCTGCAGGCTGTCATGATTCATGGAGAACCTTTGTCCGGTTTGGTGACGGATGCTCTCTGGCTTGGCCAGACACCTACGAGTGTGACGAATATTGCCCGTCATCGTGCGTGGGAAATCTTGAGACGATTCTTTGATTTCGATGTCCTTGATATCGCTTCGCGTAATGTAGAGGCACCGAAAGGCGATCCTCTTCCTACGGTCAAGCATCCTGCCTGTGTTGCCTGTCATGGTGCGAATCTCGATAACTTTGCCGCGGCGTTTTGGGATTATCAAAAGGATGATCGATATACGCATAATCCAAAATTGCCTCCACAGTTTCTTTCTCTTGGTTTATATGGGCAAAAAGTTCCGAATGATGATCCAAACCGTCTCGGAAAGATGATGCAGCTCATGACCTCGGATCCTGAGGGTTCGGGTTATCCTTTCGCTCGATCGATGGCCAAGATGGCGTACACGATGCTCACCGGTCGCGACGCTGTCAAGGAGCCAAAACTCGATGAAATGGATTATGAACCAAAGATGCGTCGTTTCCAGGTTCAGAATGATTTCTTTGATGAGATGGCGAAGTTTCTGCACGGCACTGGCTATAATTTCCGAGAACTTGTTATTGAAATGGCCATGAGTCCGTGGTGTGCGACAACGGGTGAGTTTACCGAACCTCTTTCTCCGAACCGGGAAATAGAACTGAAGGATACGATCGGTCCCCGCATGATTACGCCTGAAGTTTTGGCGATTCGTTTGCGACAGCTCTTTGGTAATGATGTTATGACTCTCGGTCTTCATAAACTTGTCATGAATGAGTATCGTATTGATCTGGGTGGGATTGACTCTGTGAATACGAAAGTCCGTCGACGTGAACCAAATGCGGCGAGTGAGCTCGTGAGAATTTTTCTCGCATTTGAAGTTGATAAACTTGTTCAAAATGACCTTGCGAGACCTCCACAGTCACGCTACTTGTTCAATGATCTGGATTGGGGTGCTGCTCCTATTGAGGCACCATTCAATCCTGGTACGAATGCTCAAATCAATGAAGCGAAGTATCGTGCTACCTTGGTCAAGATTCATACGTTTGCTTTTGGCAAACATTTTACTCCAAATAGTCCTGAAATTACGGCTGCCTACAATACTTTCACCAATATGTGGATGGAGACGCTGAAAGATTTAGGTACGAGTAAAATTGCAAGTACCCATGTTCCAAAGGGCAGCGAGGGATCCGATCCTCTCGGCTTGCTACGGACCTGGGGTGCTTACATGGCTTCGATCGTCCAGAGCACGGAGTTTCATATGGGATAGTTGCTCTCTACATCGCCGCCACGAGTTCGGTGGCGCTTACGTTCCAGGCTTCGAGGCAGTCGCGAAGAATGAAACGATTGACGGGTTTGGTTGGATGGAAGGGAAATGGATAGGTTCTTCCTGTGCGGAAAGAGTGATAGATGCGATGACTTCCGCCGTTCAGACGTATAGGATTTCCAAGAATTTTTTCGATGGCGGCACATACTTCTGATGTTTTTGCACCCCTCAGCGATCTCCATGCTAAAATATCTTCAGCGGGCATTTCTGGAATTTGCATCGTTCCCTGTTCCATGACTTTCATCACGGTTGTGACCGTTTCGCTTCTCTGCGTTTTTATCCCATCCTGCCCCTGCACTTGCTCGGCCATGAGAGCCTGTAATTCATTCGCGAATCGCCCTTCTTCATCTTCCTCTTCTTTGAGCATTGCCAGCCACTCTGCTCTTTCCTTTTCCATATCTTCGAGGGTCATGCGTTCCATGGAGCGCTCGAGGAGATGTTCGCGGACCATCAGATATACTTTTTTCTTCAGCTCGCTGTAGCCGGAAGGATCTCCGAGCACATGGCCTACGGTGATGGCAGTATCGGCGAAACAGATCTCACCGGTGCTCTTGTCGAGGTAGAGTCGGAAGGAAGACCACGCCGCTTCGTTGTTAAGATGCGAGTTTCTCGTATCTCCTTGCCGCACTACCTTCTCATAGGCTGGGGCGTTCATGATGAGTTTCACTTCACAGAGCGCGCGCGCGTCTTTCAATCCTTTTCTTGTTATGTGAATCGCGTTTCGATCATCACATCGCTGATAGTGATCGCTCACCATATCGAAGGTTGCCTGATTCCAAATCTCGTCGAAGAGTGCCGTGAGCTCTTCTGTGGTGGCTTGGTTTCCTGATCCTGCCGGGCGTAACAGTGCCTTCATCGTTTTTTTCTGTTTCTTCCTGGTATCTGCCGGTGTTTGATCGAATACCTGATGTGCGTGTCTGATTCTCTCGCGCGCTAGGGTTCCGGTAAAATAGGTACCCTGTCTTTTCTTGTCTTCGTCTACGCGCCTGAAATGTTCCCCCACCTTTTGCATCAGTGTCATGTCGCCAATTTCAACGCTGATATCGTGCATCATAATGGTGATGTACTCCGCAAGTATACATTTGAATTCGGTGATCCGACTGTTTCGGAGCGTGTGTACATCCTTGATATAAAAAAAATTTCCAAGATCGGTGACGAATCTAAATGCGCCCCGAATGTTTGGCTCTCTTTCTCTCAGCATCGCCTCGATTTTTGGCCTCAGTGATGCGGCGATTTTTCGGGCGAGCGCGTCGAGCCGACATCGAACTTCACGAAACTCCGTCAGTGAACGGGCGTAGTGCGCGATCATTTGGCTGTTCATGCCTTCCAAAATCTGCATCGCGTCGAGCGTGACGAACTCGGGGTCGCAGAGAATGGTATCGAGTTCGCGTACCTCTTCTTCTCCGAAAAATTGCCGTATGGCAACCGACGGTTTTTCTGTCGCGTGCATGAGTCGGTGGACGAGCTGATCAAATGACAACGCCTTTAATATCTGGGTCTTTGAGGCGACTCTGTCCGATAAGACGGGTTCTTGGGAGGGGTCGCCTGCTGGTGATGTCGTTTTGACGTTTGCCTTGTTCATAGTGGGTGTTTTCGGGGGTGGATTGTATCTTTTTTTTAGTATATGTCAAGCATTTGAAGCTGAAATTATTGGTCATTGAGTGGCGTGTGGCCTTTTGAGCCCTTGACATTTATATTAAATACCTTTATAATAGTGTTGTTAACAAATAAAAAAACAAACCATGAAAAAGTCTCCTGTTTCACTGCATCTTTCTCACTTCTTTGTCTCTTTTGGCGTTGCCTTCAGTGTGCTTGTCCTTTCTATGGGCGTGAGCTCTGGAGCTTTTTTGCAGGCTTCGATTTTGGCGGCGGCGAAAACTACCACGAGTGCGGCTGCTGTAAAAACAACGAAGGCTCCGGCCGCGAAAACTTCGAAGAGTGCCACGACCACCACGAAAACATCAAAAAGTTCATCGAGTAAAACCAAAACATCAAAACCTGCCAAGCCTGCTGCTGATGTGACGAAGCTTCTTCAGGCGCTTGCAAAAGCCGATACCAAGGAGTGTCAAAAGGCCGATGATCTCGAAAGTGATGACTCCGCTTCTGAAAAGAACGTCGAGAAGGCGATGAAAGATTGTGCGACATCGCTCAATAAAATCGTTCTTCAGCTCAAAAAAGTTGGCAAGAAGGATTCCCAACTTGTTGAGACGGTGAAGCGAGGAAAAGAGCTTATCAAAGATATTAAGGCCAATGATCTTGATGTGCCTCTTGGTGATGCTATTCAGGAGTGGAAAGGTCAGGCCGTTACAAAGGTCAATCAGGTTTTTGTGGCGCCGCTTGCTCCTCTGAATACTGCGCCTCTTTCCGAGTCGGAAGATGGTGCAGCTGTAGGAAATACGGTCGTTCCAGGCACTTCTCCAAAACTTACTCCGGATCTTCAGTCAGCCTTAAAGAAACTTGGTTCACCATCGGTTGTACCTGCGCCTGCGAAGCCCCTAGCTGCCCCTGCGGCTGGAGGAGGTGGCGGCGGACCATCGGCGGCTCCTGCGGCTTCTTCATCAGTCGCGGCTCCTGCGGTGACGGCGCCTGCTGCGAAGGCTCCAACGAGTGGACTCAAGAATTTCTTTAATGCCGTCGAAAAGGCACCGGTGAAAACCGAAACTTCCACTCCTGCTGTCACAAAACCTGCGACGACCACGACCCCATCGACTTCGACATCGTCCACAACCACTTCAACACCTGCTGCCAGTACGCCCGCCGCATCGACTCCTTCCAGCTCTTCATCGCCCTTTGGCAATATGACTGATGCTCAGCGACAGGCTCTGTTTCAGAGTATGAGTAGTGGAAGTGGATCTAGATCTGGAGATTTTACCGCCCCCAATGATGCCGCTGCAAGTGGCTTTGATATTCGTGGACTCAATCTCAGCGCCTACACTAGTGAAAAACAGGGAACGGTATGGCCATACTTCGACAAGACCAATAACGCCACCACCATTCAAAAAATCCTGAACGCCGGTAAGCTCTCAAGCCCAACCGAGTACGATACCCTTACTTCCAATGAACAAACGGGTATTGAGGTCCTCCTTCAGGGACGACCGGTGTATATACCGTAGTGCTCATGGAACCTCTGAATCGAACTGGGCTATAATCCAATTTTCCAAATCCCCTTTTCGAGAAATGCTTCAATCGTCTGACGCCCGGCTTTATTTATGAGGTTTGAGTGGGAAAGTTTTTGTTGCTTGGCGTACTCGGAGAGGGTGATAATTTTCCTGCCTTCCAAGTATGCGAGCCGTTTGTGGTAACTATTCGTCAGCGCCTTTCCAACAATTTCTTCCATGATCGTTGTTGTGCCCTTTGTATCAAATTCTCGAAAGGCTTCGTAATAGTTTTGTCGATCGATAAACTTGATATTGATCGGAACAAAGCCTTCGCGAATGAGGAGAAAATTATTTATGACACGTCCGATACGACCATTTCCATCGACAAATGGGTGTGTATGCTCGAAGGTTAGATGGAGTTTCGCGATACGCTTGATGATATTTTCGTGGCTTGTCGCCTGGTATTCTGCGAGCATTTTTGCGAGTCTTTCAACTACCTCATGTGGAGCTGGTGCGATGTGATTTCCCACTCGAACGTACTCATTTGCATTTCGAAATCTTCCGGCGATGTCGTCTCGGATATTGAGGATGAGCATTTTGTGCAACGAAAGTATCACCGGAAGTGTGAGCTCTAGCTCTTTCGCCTTGTGGTCAATATAGGTGACGACGCGTGCGAGGTTTTTTGCCTCAAAAAATTCTCGCTCGTTTATGTATCGATCGAGGTCAATCTGGAGGAGAATTTTTTCTGTTTCTTCCAGGGTGAGCGTACTATTTTCAATCGCGTTTGAGTTATAAACTTGCTCGGCTACTTCGGCCTCTGCGAGGAGCTGAATGAGCGACTCTTTGCCGATTGCAGCTTGATAGTAGCGCTGCCGAAGAGATTTAAGTTTCGTCAGAGCGTTTGGAAGTCTTGCCATATGTCTCTATAGTATCATTTTTCACTGTTATTAGCAATATAATCGTGAAAATATATGAAAATGTGCGTTTTTTTCACGATTATCAATGCTTTATCGCTCAAAATATGGCATTTTATCGCTCATAATGAGCGATAGAGCAGGTGGGATAGATTAAAAATAGAGCTATCCAACCTACACTCGCTGGTACGATACATAAAAAATACCGGTATCGTACCCTATTTAGCCTTGAAACTCATATGGAGCGGGTAACGGGAATCGGACCCGTTTCTTCAGTTTGGAAAACTGACATAATAACCATTATACGATACCCGCGGGATGTGAATGGAATGCGAGTGCGAGTTTACT
>CAYHPV010000040.1:0-8464 GCA_964358735.1 uncultured Candidatus Peribacteria bacterium
TTTGAGGAGCAACTCGCATGGTTACAAAAAAACAACTACACGACAGTAACACTCGATGATATCATATTAGCCTGGGAAATTGGCATACCTCTGCCAAAAAAACCGGTCATCCTCACCTTCGACGACGGGTACGATGATTTTTTTAGCACTGCCTATCCCCTGCTCCAGAAATACAGCACAAAAGCAACAGCCTATATTGTCACCAGCTTTCTTGAGTCTCCGCGCTACATGAAAAAAAGCCAAATCCAGGAACTCGCAACATCCCCACTGATAACTATTGCTTCACACACGGAACATCACTTTGATATGAGAAAATTAAAAATTTCCAGACTCAGGGAAGAACTGATAAAATCAAAAAAAATCCTCGAAGATCTAACGGGAAAAACAATCCGCCACTTTGCCTATCCGTTTGGATATCACACACAAGGCATCGCAGAAGAAGTCAAAAAGGCCGGATACGAAACAGCCGCGATAACCGGTTACGGCACTGAGCACAAACCAGAAAACCGCTTCATCACGAGACGAGTTCGGATTGCAGGAGGAGTCACAATTGAAAAATTTAGTGAGCTCATTGAAGGTAAGCCGTAAGGTCTGATTTACAAAACAAAAAAATCACGCAATAATAGAGCGACTCCTTATTATTTTACTCTTTTCATATGGCAGACGAACGTATTGTTTCCGAAACCGTCGTTGGAAGTTCCAATCCGGTTGCTCGTTACGTGCGAGGTTTCACGGATAGTATCAAAGGGATCGGCGGAGGCTTTCTCTCAATCTTGATTGGTTTCGCGATTCTCTACTACTCAGTGGGGATGAAAGAAAACGCTGGGATGCTCGCTAAACTTCCCATCACACCAACGGAGCAGGTCAGCATGACACAGACGGGACTCGTAAAAGTCAGCGGACAACCAGTGGCCGTGAGCTCGCTCGTAGCGCCAAAAACAGGTGAGGCTGTCCTCTATTACAAGCACACCACCGAAGAGTTTCGAAAAGTAGAGCAGATGAAAACCGAGTACCGAACGGTTCAGAAAGATGGTCAGGACGTACAGCAGACGGTAGAAACTCCGTACTGGACAGATGCCTGGGTTCCGACCAATAAAGATGAAAAATCTGTCGATTTCAAACTTGGACAGCTGACGATTCAGCCACAAAACGCGAATAAAAACTACAATCTCAAAAATATCTACAACCAAGAATCTCCGCTTCCAGCTGCGGCAAATCCAGCACTGATCATGCCAGTCACCTACGGTGGAAAAAATGTAAACTCATATCCTCCAACAAAAACTCGGGAAGTCGTGGTTGGCGTTCCGGCGGATCAAACCATGCTCGTCATCGGTGAAACCAATAACGGATACATTCGATCCGGCGATCCATTTATTGTGAGTAATAAAACGGATGCCGAAGTGGTCGCTGATGTAAAAAGTGCAGAAAACCTGAAGTTCTGGCTCATAAAAGGTGCTGCCTGGTTCTTCATCGCCAGTGGTCTCACCGCATTATTTGGGCCAATCTTCGCACTCCTCAATATTCTTCCTGGTCTCGGCTCAGCACTCAATGGCTTGGTCTTCTTCGTCAATGCGATCATCGCCGCCATCATCGTGGCGCTCGGAAGTTTGGTTATTAAATTCTGGTATGTCTTCCTCGCGTTGATGGTCATTGGAGTAATCTGGTTATTAGTTTTGAGAATGAAAAAGACAGGATAAAGGTAAATTATCTCATTATTTAAAAACATGATTAGCAAAAAAATTATCATTCTGGGTCTCATTATTGGAAGCATGAGTTTATATGGATGCAGCAACATTCCAGAACTTGTATCGGAACCAATTCTGAAAACATATTCAAACAATGATTTTTCAATAGAATATCCGGATACGTACACTCTTGAAGAGACAAAAACACAATCTGGAGCCGTATGGGTAACGATCTCAAACGGCAAAGGAAGAATAGAAATTAATGGAGCAGATTATGCCGAAGGGCCACACCCAACCGTAGAAGAACTGGGCGGAGAAGAAAAATATAAAGAATTCTATAAAGTATTTCCAAAAGAAAGTAACTGGTGGGGTCGAGACATGAACCTTCTAACAAACTTATTTTACGAAGAAGGAGACAAAGAAACGATGGAAGAATTGAGAATCATTGAAAAAAGTGTCAAAAATAAAAAGGCAATAAAATAAAAAAATACTTTACATAACTTCTAATTTTTTAATCCCCCCTATTTATGGTCAGCAAAAAAATTCTTATCTCCGGCCTCATGATAGCGTCCCTCTCGCTCACCGGCTGCAGCGCGATTCAAGACATGCTCCAGAGCAAAGTGAATGATCTCAATAAAGGCATCGCCGACACCGCCAAACAGGTGAGCACGGAGGTAAATGCAAAGATCGGTGAAACAGGTGAGGCGCTTAAAAAAGAAGGCGAGAAAATTGAAGTAGATATAAAGGCGGCTGCGGAGGCACTCAAAGAAGTCGTGTATCTCGAAGATGCAACATTTGGTCTGAAATTTGTCGGAACGGGAACGGGATGCACGGGAAATTACGCAGTAAAGAAAGAATCTACATCAAACAGCATAACATTGGCGCAATATGGCGTGTATGTTTTAAAGTCAGCAAATTGGGATAAAAACTCAGCCTGGTATTATTACGAAGTCATTAAAAACGGAAACCCTCCAAAAGAGACACTGGATTCATATAAAAAAGTACTCGATCTTGAAAAAGGGAACGCACTATTCATGATTAGTCCACAAGACGGCCCTTCTGAAAAACAGACATGCGAGTTGAGTGTAAAAAAAGTATAAAAGAAATTGATCGCAAAAGCCCCGCCTTCCGGCGGGGCTTTTCTATATACTGATAGTATGACCCCCACCAAAAAAGCCACCATCATCATTTTCGCCACCGTGCTGATCGATATGATCGGCATGACGATTATTTTGCCGGCGCTCCCGATCTATGTGGAAAAATTTAGCACCTCGACCTTCACGATTGGGATGGTGTACTCGATATTTGCCGCAGCAGCATTCATCGCCGGACCAATCCTCGGCTCGCTCTCGGATCGCTACGGCCGCCGCCCCATCCTCATAGCATCCATCTTCGGCACCTCACTCGGCTGGGTCATCTTCGCGCTCGCCGGCAATATCTGGGTCGTCTTTCTTTCACGCATTATCGACGGCCTGACCGCCGGAAACGTCTCAGTCGCGCAGAGCTACCTTACCGATATCGCAAAAGACGACAAAGATCGAACTCTCAAACTCGGACTCATTCCCATGTGTATCGGCATCGGATTTATCATGGGGCCTGGCATCGGAGGACTCCTGACAAAAATATCACCGGTCCTCCCCTTCTGGACCACCGCGGGACTCGCGCTGCTCAATGCCATCGCCGCCTATTTTTTTCTCCCAGAAAGCCTCAAGAAAAGCGCTCAAAAAGAGCAAAAATCCCCCATCCAACTCAACCCCTTCAAGTCCATCATCTACGGCCTGACCCACAAAAAATATCGCACACTTATTCTCCTCCTCCTCGCCACCTCGATGTCTTTTGAGAGCTACCACGCGATGTTTATTCCGTATCTCCATAAACAATTTGGATTCGATGTCAGCGCCGCAGGACTACTCCTGTCAGGAATCGGGGTCATGATCGCCTTCAACCAACTCGTTCTCATGAAACATTTTTGGCTCCATCGCTTCAAGCCATTCATCATTCAACTCATGACCGCAACCGCGCTCATCCTCATTTTCGCACTGGCAGGACTGGTTCCATTCATCATATTTTTAGGTCTACTCGCCATCCTCGGGCTGCTCG
Organism: uncultured Candidatus Peribacteria bacterium; assembly: GCA_964358735.1. Lineage (GTDB taxonomy): Bacteria > Patescibacteriota > Gracilibacteria > UBA1369 > UBA12463 > CALREA01. Next base: position 3,786 of record CAYHPV010000040.1, read on the forward strand.
AGGGGACGCTCTCTGTAATCAATGGAAGTGAACTCGCCGCCGCAGCTGAACATCACGAACGCGGAAAAATCATCGGCATCTCGCATTCGCTGATAGCAATCTCACAAGTCGCAGCACCCGCCATCTCAGGATTCTTCATGGACTCGTACATTGGCTCACTCTGGCTCTTCTCGGCCTTTTGGATGATGATCGTCTTCGTGATACTCCTCACGCACAAAACCGAGCTCCGAAACCGGCACCTAGAACCAGAGCTGGAAAAAACAGCCCAGCAGTGATAGAATCACCTCGCTCAACACTTATTTTTTCAATAACTTCTATGATACTCTCCCGCTCCACAAAAATTTTGATCGGCGTACTCGCCGTCGTCGCGGTCGTCGCCCTCTGGCTCGTCGGCTCCTATAACGGCTTTGTCGGTGGAGAAGAAAATGTGAAAACCGCATGGTCACAGGTTGAAACACAGTATCAGAGACGTCTCGATCTCATCCCAAATCTCGTGAGCTCCGTCAAAGGCATTCTCACGCAGGAACAGGAGGTATTTGGAAAAATCGCCGAGGCTCGAACACGGTACGCATCAGGAAAAACAACCGAAGAAAAAGTTGCCGCCGCAAACCAGATGGAATCAGCATTTTCTCGTCTGCTCGTGGTCATGGAAAATTATCCACAACTCAAATCATCGGAAAATGTCAAAGATCTCATGATTCAGCTCGAAGGATCAGAGAACCGAATAACCGTCGCGCGTGAACGATACAATGAATCCGTGGAAGGATTCAACGTGGCCGTCCGCCGCTTTCCGGGAAAACTCGTAGCGACGATGTTTGGATTCGAAAGCAAAACTCGATTTGAGGCAGCGGAAGGCGCAGAAATAGCTCCAAAGGTAGATCTGCAACTCAGCAAGTAGAAGCCAAAAAGTAACCCTCACACATGGCGTCACAACAACGATGGATACAGGCGACGACGGTCGTGTTGCTCGGAAGTGTTCTCACGCTGAGTGTCATAGCAAATGCCCAAACAGCAATAGTCTACCCAGAGCCTGCGTACCTCAGTGACTACGCGGGAATTCTCACGAGCCAAGAGAAAGCAGCTCTCGGAGAAAAAGTGATCGCCTTCAAAAATGAAACCTCCAATGAAATTGCGATCCTCATTGTTCCAACCACCGAGCCCGAAACCATCGAACAGTACAGTATCCACGTGACCGACGAGTGGAAAATTGGGAAGAAAGATCTCGACAACGGCGTCCTCTTCACGGTCGCAATCAATGACAGAAAAATGCGTCTCGAAATAGGAAGAGGCCTTGAGGGAGCCATTACTGATGTGCAATCCGTCAATATTCTCGATACCTACGCAAAACCCGAGTTCAAAAAAGGCAACTACGCAAAAGGTATCAACGATACCATCGATGTCGTCATGGGGCTGGCAAAGGGTGAATTCAATGTCGCCGATATGGGCACGTCACCGACGGAATCAAACTCAGAAAATGACAACCTCATTACCTTTCTTTTTTATGGCATCATCGCAGGCTGCTCATTTCTCGCAGACTACCTCGCGCGAAGTAAATCATGGTGGCTCGGAGGCATTATCGGAGCTGGAGGTGGATCCATCGTGGGACTCATACTTGGATTTGGAGTCGCCATGGCTCTTTCAGCAGGAATCGCCTTTGGTATTATAGGGCTCATCTGGGATTATCTCCTCTCTCGCGGAGTTTTTGGAAAAGTACGATCCGGCCTTGGTGGCTGGTTCGGCGGCGGTCGCGGCGGATCCGGAGGTGGCTGGAGCTCAGGAGGAAGCAGTTTTGGAGGAGGAGGCTTTTCAGGAGGTGGAGGAAGTAGTAGCTGGTAATATATTTTCAAATTTCAAAAATCATGGACATCATCGACATACTCAAAGAATTCACCAGAACATACCTAGTAGATCTTGTGGGATGGCTGATGACGACGATTGTGACGACGATATTCGGTGGAATACCAGTATTTCTATTTCTGCACATGTGGAAAAAAAGTCCAGGAATAAATGTGATTCCTATCATTCTCATGTCCATTGCGGGAGGAAGCATTCCATGGGCATCACAAGAATTTTCATGGCTCACTATCGCGCTAAGCACGATAACAGGAGGAGCCATGGGCTACTGGCTGGATCGATACTGCGCACGACATATCGGAGAAAAAATATCTGGAGTATCAAAAAGCTTCAGTGACCGACTTTCCGGAAGATCAAAATACAGACCAAGACCATCAACAAGCAGCCGAAGCTCATCACCAAAAAGTAGCAACTCAAACTTCGGTGGCGGCAATTTTTCTGGAGGTGGAGGAAGCAGCTCGTGGTAATCAGCGGGCAGAGCGATATACCTTGGTCCCACTTCGAGGTAGCATGGAAACTTTCATGCCGATTTCTGCACCTTTTTTTGCGGTCTTCACATCTTTTCGATTGATCTGCATCGAGTCAACTCGATCTTCAAACATCGAAGTTTCTGACTGAAAAAGTAACACATCACCCACGCGCAAACCCTTGGAAACTTTTAAAATAGCGACTTCGATTTTGGGAAGAACGGCCGTCACATAGGCTACTTCCTCATAGGTTCGCAATACAGAACCCAAGAGGGGCTGCTGAAATGATGGCTGAAGTGAAATCGTTCCAAACCCATCGCGATGAGTATCGCCAGGTTTATCGGTAATAACGCGTTTCGATCCACTCCGCGCGCGACTTGATACATGACTCTGCGCGGGACTCTGAAAAACCGGCTGTTCGCGCGAACTCCGATCAACCGCCCGATGGAAACTCGAAGAAATTTCAACCTCTCCCATTCCATCACGAGCCACAGATCGCAAAGCATCCTCAACAGTAAAGGCCGAGGGCGCTTTCGCCTTCACGCGCTGAACAATCGTCTTCTTGCGAAGATACGCAGGAATTTTCAAAAAATCAGGATCGGATTGAGGCGAAGGAGTGGAACTCATACCGAGATGATAGCATATTCAGAAAAATCTGAAAAACGATCCCTATTTCGCACGTTCAACGTACTCGTGAGACTCAGTATTCACACGAATAACATCGCCTTCCTTGATAAACAAAGGAGCACTCACGGTGGCGCCGGTTTCAATAACAACCGGTTTCGTACCACCCGTTGCCGTATCTCCTTTTTCGCCAGGTGGCGCAGAAATAACTTTGAAATCCATCTTCGTAGGCAGCTGCAATGAAGCGGGAGCATCATCAACAAAAACCACAACAACCTCAGTTCCATCAACCAAAAAGTCAGCATCTTCACCGACCATTTCTTTAGAGATGGCAAACTGATCATAGGTATTATTATCCATGAAGGTATAGTCACTGAGATCATGGTAGAGATACTGACAACGTCGATTTTCCATATTGGCCTCTTCCACATTTTCACCGGATTTAAAGGTCACTTCGACATTTCGACCGGTCTTGGCATTTTTCATCTTCGCACGCGTAAACGCGGCTCACTTACCGGGATTCACGAACTGATACCCCACAATAATGAAGGTTTCATTATTATACTTAACGGCAATCCCCTTTTTGAAATCAGATGTTTGCATACAAAAATAATTATCGAATACAGGTTTTCTTCAAACCTGGCGCATTCTACCACAGATTCCATACTCTACAAGTCTCGAAATGGAAAAAACACCACGTCAGCGATATCCGTTTTATCGAGAAACAGCATCACCAAGCGATCAACCCCCAAGGCAATACCCCCAGAAGGTGGCATGCCGAGACGCAAAGCTGCAATAAAGCTCTCATCAACATTATATATATCCTTCCCAAGCTTCATCCGCTCCTCACGTTCAGCCTTTAACCTCCGCTCCTGCTCTTGGGGCTCTGTCAGCTCACTAAACGCATTCGCGATCTCCATCCCCGCCACATACACCTCAAACCGCTCAGCATATTTCGAGTTATCAGGGCACACTCGAGAAAGTGCGGCCATACTGACCGGATACTCATAGAGAATCACCGGGCGCTCGCGGCCAAGTTTCATCTCAATTTCATTCAAAAAAAGAAGAAAAAACGCATCGTCATAATTTTCAGCCCGATATCCCCTCGCGCAAACCTCGGCGATAAACGCCGGCTCATCTTCAAAAACGTCGCGCGTGATACCAGCATACCGCTCAAATGCCTCACGCACGGCAATCCGCTCAAATCCATCGCTGAGTTCAATCCGCGCACCTTGATAGATAAAAAAATCTTCCCCATAGAGTGTCCGACAAAGATACAAAAACAGCTCCTCCGTATCCCGCATAATATGGGTATAATCGGCATTCGCTCGATACCACTCAATCATCGTAAACTCAGGATTATGGAGTGCGCCGCCCGTTTCTTTATTTCGAAAACTTCGCGTGATCTGAAAAATTCTCTCCATGCCACCGACAAGAAGTTTTTTCATCGCATACTCTGGCGAGGTAATCAGATACATGTCGCGCGCTTGATTTCGATCTTCACGGTCCATCCGCTCACTACCTTCCGGCTGAAACCGCGTCTTAAAAACATCAAGGTACGGCTCCATCCCGGGTAATTTCACGAGGAGCGGTGTCTCAACTTCCAGAAATTTTTTTTCGAAAAAAAATTCACGAATACCCCGCAAAATAGCTGATCGTTTTTCAAACGTCTCTCGAATCAGAGGAGACTCTCGCATTTTCTGATAATTTGGCAAGCGTGTCATGTGGGAAAAC
>CAYHPV010000041.1:0-8200 GCA_964358735.1 uncultured Candidatus Peribacteria bacterium
GAAGGGAGTGAAGATACATGTGGCGACCGATGATGGATCAGTGGGAGAAAAAGGATATAACACGGTGCTGCTGGAAAAAATTTTGGACAAAATGAAGATAGGAACGGGAGCCAGCACTCGCCTTGCTCGTGCTGTGGTCTACGCGGTTGGCCCTGAGGTCATGATGAAGCGCGTGAGTGATATTTGCTATGCGCGCGGTGTAGCTTGTCAGGTTTCAATTGAGCGATACATGAAGTGTGGATTTGGCGTCTGCGGAAACTGCTGTCTTGATGATTCCGGTATTACCTCGTGCACCGAAGGACCCGCCATGGATCATCTTCAAGCACGCAAACAACAGGAGTTTGGGGTGTATCACCGGGATAGTGTCGGGAAGAAGCATCGATTTTAGCCTATTTATTGTTATTTTTTCTGTTTTAGCAAGCTCTGAATTTATTTCTCAGATTTGCTATTTTTGTAAAAAGTAGTAAAGTTCCACCTTAACTTCATTTTTAATCATCTTATCCTATGTCACAATCTTCTTCTCCTTCCGCAAATCCTGTTATCCCCGGTGATGAATCTTCCCTTGTTCGCGATACGCAGATTGTTCCTACTCTTGATGACATCGGATCACCCACTTTTCGCGATACTTTGGTCGTTTCGTCTCCTTTTTTTGACCGCGATGGTGATGAAACTGAGCTCGATGTCTCTCCTGATGATGTCCATGAAGTACCTTCAGCAGAATTTCAAGACCTTCAGGCTCAACAGGAGAATGCCGAGAGCCTCAGCTCTTATGACGTGGCATATGGTCTTTTTTCCATTCAGAAATTGCGTCCTGAAATTGAACAAAATATTCGACAGATGACTTCACATCTTGAAATCGTCCAGTCAGATCCTCTGATTTATGGATATGCTATCCATGATGAGCGTCCGATCGCCCGCGTCGCCGCTATTTTTGACAGTTTGAAGCATGAGGCCAATGCTTGCGGGTTTCCCGAACCTTCACTCTTGAGCCATGGCGTGAAACTTTCTGTTGATCATTATCAGGATGATTCCTCCCTTCTCAATCAACTGCGTGATCGAGTTGGTGATTTTACCGGTCCTGATATGCGCGGTCAGGTTCTTGTCGACCAGGGATTTCTTCGAATGTATCGTCAGCCACGTAATCGTGGATATGTTCAATTAGCATTTGCTTCCCCGGTAGATTCGGATGCCGTTTTGCTTTCCGACCTTAAATCTTCCGTGAGCTTGACTCCGGGCGGTTCCAAGAAGCAGCATATGCGAGATCAAGAAGAAGCTCGATCTTTAGCCATTCTTCAGGATAGCTTAACAACCGATCGATGCCGTTTTATGACACTTGAGGCTGGAGCCCAGATGGGTAAAAGTCGCATGATACATAAACTTATTCAAAATCTTACGACTCGATACCGTGACATTAAAGCGATTTTTGTTCCAGCCATGGATTACCGCAAAAATGGTTCGATGACCTATATTCACTCTTTTGTTGAGACCCTTCTTACCTCAACCAAAGATGTTGCTTCCTCAACCAAAGATGTTGTTCCGCTTCCGACAAGCGAAGAATTTCGTTTTCTTACCCAGTACTTGGCTCACCCAGAAAACTGTGATAAACAGGCGCTTATTGATGCCCTTCAAAAATACTTTGATCGTGTTTATGACTCGGATGTTCGACTTCTCCTGGCTCTTGATGATGCTCAATGGATCGATAGTGAATCGGCAAACGTACTTGCCCAGGTTATCAGTCATAATAAATCCGGTCTTCGCGATATTATGGGTATTTTCGCAACAAGAAGGGGTGATGAAACCATATCAAATCAGCTCCTTCACTCCCTTGGTCTTAAAGCGGATGAGCGGATTTTTTTGAAAAATCTTGTTTTCCGTGATGCTCACGATATGCCTGTTTCTGAGCTTAAGGAATTTGTTTGCGATCTGCTTGGTTTTGATCTTTCGCATGTGTCCGCCGCTGATATTGATATTGCCGATGACGTGCTTCTTAAAATTGCCGATTTGTCAGAGGGAAATCCGGGTCGGCTTACCGGTATTGTTTTGAGCATGAAGGAGTCCAAAGTTTTATGTCCCGACCTGTCACACCGTATCGTTTCCGTGGATGTCGCCCGTCTTGGTGCCTGGGAGAGTGCCGGTGATGCCGATAGTGCCCTTGTCAATGAGGTGAAACGTCTCATTGAAAAATCGGATGTTCGCACGATTCTTACCTATATTGTCGCCTTTACCGAAATGGGTGAATGTTCATGGGCTCTCATGTCCCGCTTCATTGACGTTATTTTGAAACAGCCCGAGCTTAATCTCACCATGTGCGATCTGGATGCCCAGGGTATTATCGCTCGAAGTGGTGGTTCTCAGGACGCTGTTTTTATTCCCCGTGATCGTTTCGTGGAGTGTTTTAAAAAATCTATTCCCCAGGCTGAATTTAAAAAAGCTTATCGTTTTATCGCCCGCGCGATGCATGGTTTGCGTCATCAGGCTCCTGGACGCGCTTTGATTCCCCAGGCGAGTGCCTACAATATTTATCTCTGTGCCGCTCGAGCTGGTAGCTCCGATTATCAGGATCTCTATGCCTTTGATGCTTTTCATGAGGCTTATGCCGTGAAAAATTATCCGGTCATGCTCTCTATTTACCGGTATATCGTGACTCGCCCTGAGCTTTCCAAGTTCGGTTCCAATACCGAATATATGCTTCAGGTTCTCGAGGCGATACGCGCTACGGGTGGAGACTGGCTTGGTACGAGGGATTCCGCTGGTCATTATGAAGAGCTTGGGGCTCAGCTTTTACCTTCTATTCAGGGGGCCATGGAAGCATCTGGCGATTGGAGTGATTTTGAGCGATTGTCTACCCTTATGACTGAAATTTCCTATTCAAAAGCTTTTTCGATTGATATGGTTCAAGGTCTCGCTCTTATGCGTGAATGGTCGAAACAATATGATCAGCTTATGTTTTCTCTCCATGCGAACAATCAGCATTTCAATCTTCAGGAGCGACTCATTGTTACTGCGCGCGCCAAGTTTTATGAGGCCCTCATGGTTTATGTTATTCAGACTAAAATAACGGATCCCGTTAAACGAAAAGCATTTCTTGAACAACATGATTGTGCTAATACAGATCTTGAACTTTTTATTGGTCATGTTGATAGCAGTTCCGAGTATGCTTCGGTTCGCGAAGATCCTCGTTTTAGGCGTATTTATATTGAGGCAAAACGTATTCTTGCGAATGCAAAGATGAATTCTTCCACGTTCGTTGATATTGATTATCGTTTAGAGCCCGGTTCTTTTGACGATATCATGACGGCCAAGTCAGCCGCGGTCTGGAATCCATCGGGTTCCGTTTATTCTGTTACCAGTGAAGCTTATCATTATTTTCAAGGATATCTTGAGGGAGTTTCAGATAATCCGGATGCTCTTTCCACCCGGGCCACCATTTATAAAGCCATGCAGGCTGCCGGTCGATGCGCGGCGGTTATTGGAAAATATACTGAATCATTTGATCATTTCAAAAATGCTCGTAGTCTGGCCCTCAAGGCTGGTGATGCTACCCTCTTCGGAGAGGCGACCCTTGATGTTGCGATGATGATTCAATTTTTGACCGATAATCTTACGTCTCCCGAATCCCGTCAACGTCCAGATCTTTGGTCAGAGGCCTATGATCTTTTGGCAGTTCTTGAACTTGAATATGGTAACGAAACTTCCTCCAGTTCTTCGTCCTCCGATCCTATTTATGTGATACAACGTCTTTCTGAATTTGGCCGTGTTTTTGCCAAACAGAGTATTCCGGTGCTTCGAGATCGTAGTCCTTTTTACTATGGACTCGCGGTCCTGGCTCAGACCGAAAATGCCGTTTCTTCCTTTGAACTTGCCATTTCACTTCGTCATGCTGGCAATCCTCCTTCTAATATATCCCACCTTTCCGATAATCTTATCGCTCTTTCTGATAATCTTATCACGCTTTTTCCAAAATTTCCTGAGAGGTTTCGTGGTATGGAAAAACAGTTCTGGAGTTTTTATGGGTTTCCTCTCTATGCCCGTTTTGGACTTTGCCTTGATGCTGCGGCGAAACGTGATCCTCGTCTCGAGACTGTTCGCGATCGATTTTTTGACTCTCTTTCCAATGTCTATACAACGGTTGATAAAGCATCTCCTGTTACCAAAACAGATTCAACAGGTCGGTCGATTGAGGTGAATGAGATCTATCCAGTTCGCCAATATGCTGGTAGGAGTGATCTTTTCTCTCAATCTTTGATAGGGGCCATATCCGTTAATTTTTCTGAGCGAGTCAAAGCAACACGTGGAGCGATGCCAGAATATGCCCAGAGGCTTCATAAAAGAGCTGCGGTTTTGAACGATTTTGTTCAAGGCTTTCTTTCGAAGCCTGAGCGTGCTTAACGAGTGTAGCTCTGAGGGCCGAACTCATCGACACCCGTGACGGATTGAGGACCAAATGATTGTGTGTCGTACTCCGTGACGGATTGTGGACCAAAGTCCTGGGATCCGCTGTCATAGGGTTCGTAGCTTCTTTCATCGGTTGTTCCATAGACGTCAGTTTCACGACTATCGTAATTTGTTTCATAATCTGTTTCTCCACGGAGTAACGAGGTAAATCCATTTGAGCTCATTTGCTGGATAAACATGGATACGACAATCAGCAATGCGCCAGTGAGGACACCGAGCCAAAAGTAGACGAATGGAGACTGACGAGAAAGTGAAGTTGCCTTCATGTTTGTTTTTGGTTAAAGATTTTTATTTGATTTAATGATATCATTTTTCCCCAATATATGCAAGATGAAATTAATACTATTTTTGTCAAATTGCATGTGTGTCGCGACTTCGCTACACTTGTGAGTGATACTGATTTGGAATAATTATCAATAATTCTATGAAATCTCGAGAGATAGCCGGACTCCTTTTGGACGCTCAGGCGGTGAAAATCAGCTTTGATCCACCGTTTACCTACTCTTCTGGGATGCGCGCGCCGATTTATACGGATAACCGAGTTTTGGTCTCGCTGGTTACTGAGCGAGGCTTTGTGCTGGATGGGCTGGCTACGGTCGTGGATGATTTGGTGGGCGAGGAACGAGATATTGGCGAGGTATTTGTCTCCGGGACGGCGACGGCGGGTATTCCGTGGGCAGCGTTTCTCGCGGAGCGGTTTGATATGCCGATGGTCTACGTGCGGCCCAAACCGAAAGATCATGGGACGGGGAAGCAGATCGAGGGCGCGTTGCCGGCGGGTCGTGAGGTGATCGTTATTGAGGATCTCGTCACAACGGGCGGGAGTTCACTCGGAACCGTCAATGCGTTGCGAGGAGAGGGACGTGCTACGGTTGGGCATGTGGTGGCGATTTTTACCTATGGATATGCCGATATGTACAAAAGTTTTGAGGAGGCTGGGGTGACGCTGCATGTGCTGACTGATTTCGAGACCTTGCTTTCGGTGGCTCAAGAAAGGGGAGTGGTGACGGATGAGCAATACGCGAAGATCTTAGAATTTAAGGCCGATCCACAGGGGTGGGCGGGGAAAATGGGGTTTTAATTTTTTGAAACATATTTTTTAGAAATATTTTAGGAAAACTTTATGCACTTCTCAGATACTCTCATCAGACAGATTCGCGCGAAAAAAAGTGTCGTGTGTGTGGGACTTGATCCGAGGTTGGAAAAAATTCCTGCGGTGCTGCGAGATGCGGCTCGAGAGAAATTTCCGGATGATGCGTTGCGCGCGGCCGGAGAGGCAATTTTCCAGTTTAATAAGGGAATAATCGATGCGGTCTCTGATCTCGTTCCGGTGGTGAAACCGCAGATCGCCTTTTATGAAATGTATGGTGTGGCAGGTTTGCAGGCTTTTGCTGATACGTTGAAGTATGCTGGGTCGAAGGGGCTGCTCACGATTGCCGATGCCAAGCGCAATGATATTGGGACGACGGCGACCGCGTATGCAAATGCATTTCTTGGTTCGGTGAATGTGTTTGGCGAAGAGGTTTCTGCCTTTCCGGCGGATAGCATTACCGTGACGCCATACCTTGGATTTGATGGCGTGAAGCCATTTATTGAGGTCGCGAGCAAACATGGAAAGGGGGTGTTTGTTTTGGTGAAAACTTCCAATAAGAGCTCTGGGGATTTGCAGGATTTGGAGGTGGTTATAGGGATGGGATCGGGATCGGGAGGCAGGGACACTCGCCAGAGCTCGTGTCTGCTCTATGAAACGGTTGGTCACTTTGTGGAGTCGTGGGGAGCGGATGATATTGGTGAAGAGGGTTACTCCTGTGTTGGGGCGGTGGTGGGTGCGACCTATCCGGCGCAGGCGACGAAGTTGCGTCTGCTTATGCCTGCGAGCATCTTTCTTGTTCCAGGTTTTGGGGCGCAGGGAGGTACGGTAGAGGATGTTTTGCCGTGTTTCAATCCAGGAGGTATGGGCGCGATCGTGAACTCTTCACGCGATGTGATCTTTGCTTACGAACACTCTGACAAACATGGTGAGGCTGATTTCGCCTCTGCCGCACGGGAAAAAGTGCTTGAGATGAATGAACAGCTGAAGGTGGTGTTCAAGTAGCCCTTGTGTTTCTGGATATTTTTGGATATAATACGGATATATATCCATATGATTCAGGAAAATCAGCTTCAGAAGCTTTTTCAGCAGGCTGATATGCTCAGATCTCGTATCGATTCCTTTCGACCGATTGGAGCTGAGATCATGCAGACGGTTCAGACCATGCTTCGAATAGACTGGACATATAACTCAAATGCGCTTGAGGGCAATACGCTTACTTACGGTGAGACAGCTTTTTTTCTTCGTGAAGGTTTAACGTCTGAAGGTAGGCCGTTGAAGGATTATCTTGAGGCAAAAAATCATGCTGAGGCGATCGATGGTCTGTATGATATTATCGATGGAGAAAGAAAGATGACCGAGAGTCTTATCAAGGAGCTCCATGCTGTCTTGATGCGCGGTATTGAGTTTACCTATGCCCGTGGTGCTCACGGTAATCTTATACAAAAACCTTTTCACCCCGGGAGATATAAGCTTCAACCAAATCATGTTTTGACTCTTTCGGGTACGGTTCATCACTATACCGATCCTCTTCATGTGCCGGACGAGATGGAGAGGCTCGTCAAGTGGTGTCATGCTTCGTCCGATCTTCATCCCATTGAACGTGCCGCGCTGTTTCATTATGGTTTTGTGAAAATTCACCCCTTTGATGATGGGAATGGAAGACTTTCCCGGCTTTTGATGAATCTCATTTTGATGCAGGCGGGCTACCCTCCCTGTGTTGTCCGCATGAGTCGTCGGAAAACCTATCTCGAGAGCCTTGCTTTGGCTGATTCGGCAGAAGACTACTCCGATTTTACCCTCTTTATTACGGAGGAGCTTGTCGCCACTTTACAACGTATGGTTGATGTTCTTGAGGGTAACGTTGTGATCAATTTCCCCTCTTCTCTCACGTTTTTGCATCGAGCACAGCGGGAGAAAATTATTTTCAACATCTTGAAAGAAGATCCATTTTCCCTGAGTCAGATTATGGATCAGTTCCCGGTTCCAGGTATTAAGCGCCCAACCTTAAAGCATGATCTTCAGCGGCTTGTTGCTGCTGGTCTTGTGCAAAAACGTGGTACTGGAAAGAGTGTGGTGTATTTTTTATAGCTCTTTCACCGATCGAAAGAGATCGCGAAGTCGTAGGTGGTCAAAAACATTGAGTGGCTGATTTCGATTTCGAAGACGTGCTTCCCATGAATGAAAGAGGTCGATGTTGTCGACGGATGCTTTTTGTGTTTCTACGAGTTTTATGATGGTTTGCACGCCCTGATAGATTGTCTCCTCAATTTTTATCCTTGCTTCTTCTTTGCTCTTTCCGAGATCAATAACTCCTTGAATTTTCCCGTGTGTCACTTCTTCTACATCGGTAATTGCTTTGTCACTGGCGAGAATTTCAAGCACTTTTAAGGCTCGTTCCACTTCCTGTTTTGAAGTGAGAAGCGGATCTTGGACTGTTTCTGCTGCTGGAGCGGTCGATACTTTTTTTTCTTCTGTTATTGCCATACGTTTTTGTTTTTATTTCTTTTTGTTATTGTACCATACTTTTTGGCTTTGCGGAAGGGTATGTGACCACGTATTGTTCCATGGGTCACACTGTTTTGCTTCGTTTTGCCTTAAAAATTTGACAAATTAAAAATAAATGCTAAGATAAAATCTCCTCAATAACTTCTC
>CAYHPV010000042.1:0-7902 GCA_964358735.1 uncultured Candidatus Peribacteria bacterium
ACCTCTCCCTCAACGACATCATCTTTCTTGTTGTCAGATGCGTTAGCGTCGTTCCCGGCTTCTGTTCCTGCACCCGCTTGAGCATCCTGACCCATGTGTTTGTAGAGTTCTGACCCCACCTTCTGGAGCTCTTCTGACAGCGAGTCGTATGCCGTCTTCAATGTCTCCATTGGAGAGTCCTTGTTCTCGAGCACCTTCTTGAGCTCGTCGATTTTTTCGACAATCGGTTTCTTAATATCATCACCGACCTTGTCGCCGACTTCTTTCAACGTTTTTTCAGACTGCAAGACGAGAGATTCACTCTTGTTCCGCATCTCGATTTCCTCTAATCGCTTTTTGTCTTCTTCGGCGTATTGTTCGGCTTCTTTGCGCATCTTTTCGATTTCGGCGTCGGACATGTTGGAGGTGCCGGAGATCGTGATTTTCTGTTCTTTGTTGGTGGCTTTTTCGATGGCTTTGACGTGGAGGATACCGTTGGCATCGATGTCAAAGGTGACTTCGACCTGTGGGACGCCGCGTGGGGCTGGTGGGATGCCGTCGAGCTGGAAGCGGCCGAGGGACTTGTTATCTTTGGCCATGGGACGTTCACCCTGCAGCACGTGCACTTCGACGGAGGTTTGATTGTCGGCGGCGGTAGAGAAGGTCTGTGACTTGCTGGTAGGGACGGTGGTGTTGCGTTCGATGAGCTTGGTGAAGACACTGCCGAGGGTTTCCAATCCGAGGGAAAGGGGAGTGACGTCGAGGAGGAGAATGTCTTTGACATCGCCCATGAGGACACCACCTTGGATGGCGGCACCGATGGCGACGACTTCGTCTGGGTTGATACCCTGATGTGGGGCTTTGCCAAATATTTCTTTTACTTTGGCCTGGACGGCGGGCATACGGGTTTGACCACCGACGAGAATAATTTCGTCGATTTCTGAGAGTTTCACTTTGGCATCTTCGATCGCTTTTTTACATGGGCCTTCGGTGCGCTTGATGAAGTCGGAGACGAGGTCTTCGAGTTTGGCGCGGCTCAGTTTGATCTGGAGATGCTTCGGGCCGGCGCTGGTCGTTGTGATATAGGGGAGGTTGATTTCTCGCTCCTGGAGCGTGGAAAGTTCGCACTTGGCTTTTTCGGCCTCGTCACGGATACGCTGGAGAGAGAGCTTGTCGGTTGAGAGATCGATGCCTTCGCTCTTCTTGAATTCATCGAGAATCCATTGCACGATGGCGTTATCAAAATCATCACCACCGAGCTGCGTATCGCCATTTGTGGAGAGCACCTCGAACACTCCATCACCGAGGTCGAGAATGGAGACATCGAAGGTACCACCACCAAGATCGTAGACGGCGACTTTGGAGGCTTTGTTTTTTTTGTCGAGACCGTAGGCCAGAGCCGCCGCGGTTGGCTCGTTAATAATTCGTTTTACCTCGAGACCAGCGATCTTGCCAGCGTCTTTGGTGGCTTGACGCTGCGAATCGTTGAAGTAGGCAGGGACGGTGATGACGGCTTCTTTGACCTCTTCTCCGAGAAATGCTTCGGCGTCGGCCTTGAGTTTCTGCAGCACCATCGCGGAGATTTCTGGCGGCTGGCGATTTTTTCCGTCGAGAACGACGTCCGGTTCACCATTTTTTCCTTTGACTACTTTGAAAGAAAATTTGTCGATGAGTGGTTTGACTTCGTCGTACATGCGACCAATGAGACGCTTTGCCGAATAAATCGTATTATCCGGGTTCATCACAATCTGACGTTTGGCGAGCACACCCACCATCCGCTGTCCATCTTTACTGACCGCGACCATCGACGGAGTGGTTCTTTGACCTTCCGTGTTTGGAATGACGGTCGCTTCGCCGCCCTGCATAATGGCGACGCATGAGTTGGTGGTTCCGAGATCGATTCCGATGATTCGTGACATAGTAATAATGGTAATAGAAATTAGCACTCACTATTTTAGAGTGCTAAATTAAGGTCGTCAAGAGGGAAACGCACCTCTTTTAAAAGAATGTGGGAGTTCGGGGCTTTTCGGTAGCTTCTGAAGCTGAAGAAGCGGTAAATACTGCTGTTCCTGCAATCCCATAGACTCCTTGTCGCACGTATTCGTGGAGCAACTCTCGAGCTGCATCTGCTTTACTTGATTCAACCGCAAATGCCCTTCGTTTTTTGTCTGGTGTGAATACGATCTTTCCATCAATCCCTCTTCTAAAAAGAGCGTTACACATACCATCAAAAAGACGTGTTTCCGTCATCGCATCATCTGATTCGCCAGGATGAATGGCGTCTGGTGATACCCAGGAGTAGAGAACGGGGGTCATTGGCATAGATCCTATTCTACTTCTTTCTGCCCGTTTCCGACAATCACTTTTGCTGGACGCAGGACCTGACCGGCGATGGTGTATCCTTTTTCAAACTCTTCGATGATTTGATTTTCAGGGCCTGGTCCCTGTGAGAGCACTTCGTGTTGCGTGGCGTTGAAAGGCTTTCCGATGGTTTCGATTTTTTCCACGCGATGTTTCTGGAGGATGGCGGTGAGCTGACGATAGATGGCTTCGATGCCTTCGTCTTTCACGTGTTGCCGTGCCCGATCAAAATTATCAATAATCGGAAGCATATCTTTGATGATCTCGGCGGTGCCGTACCAGCTGGCTTGTTTTCGCTGATCTTCTGTGAATTTTTTGTAGTTTGAAAGATCGGCGAGGGCGCGACGGCAGGTGTCGGTCATTTGCGTAAGCATCGCTTCGCTTTGGGCGAGCTGAGATTTGAGGAGCTCTATGTCTTGTTCTGGTTCTTGTGGAATAGTGGTATCGTCAGCCATTTTTATGAGTGGTGTTAATCAATCAGTTTAAGAATTTCCTGGAGTAGTGCGATATTATAGGCGTAGTCCATGCGAGTGGGACCCAGGAGACCGAGGTAGCCGTGGAATCCTTCGTACTCGTACTTTACCACAATAATCGCGCACGACTGAATTTGCGGAAGAATATTTTCCTGGCCGATGAAGGCCTGTGCCTCTTCGGTGATGTCGAGCGCGTTCAAGGTATTGATAAAATTATCATCATTCTCGAGCATCTCCACGACCTGGCTGGCACGTGCCGGATCCTGCTGGAACTCGGGCTGCTTGAGCATGTTTGAAAGACCCAAGAAAAAAGTGCGGCGATTGCCGGGGGTGGTTGCAAAACTTACACTTTCCGTGGCGCGAGCGAGAAGACTCACCACGTCGTACATTTTTTCACGGGCTTTTTCTGTTTGATAATCGTGCCAGACGCTCATGACATGCTGTTGCGCTTTTTTTCGGGCGGCCTCGTGATCGGCGATCTCATCGATGTACCGTCGGTATCCGAGTTCGGTGGGAACGCGACCTGAGCTGGTATGGGGCTGATAAATGAGCCCCTCTTTTTCCAGTGAACCCATCTCGCTTCGAATCGTTGCGGGCGAGACGTGAAATTTGTAGCTCACAATAATGGTGTTTGAGCCGACGGGTTCCGCGGTTGAAATGAAGTGCTGGACGATTGCTTTCAGTACTTGGCTTTTTCGATCCATGAGAGTAGTCGTTATATTGGCGCGTTAGTATTTCTTGTTTATGGAGAGCGCTACAAACGTCATCAGTATAAACACAAAAGCGGCTCCGAACCAAATTCCGTTCATTCCAAAGCTGCTGAGCAGGAGGGCGCCGGCCGCTGGAGCCGTAATATAGGCGATGGGGTATGAGGCGTTGTAGATGCCGTAAAATCGTTCTTCATCTTCTTGATTGACCTGCTTGAAGAAAAAAACTTCTTTGTTTGGCTCGATGAAAGCGGAGCCGATGTTTACGAGAATCATGAGTTTGATGAGGGTGTTTCCGGACGTTTGCGTGAAGAGAAGGAGCATGATCGCGAGTATGGCATACCCAATGACGAGAAGATTTCTCACGCCATATTTTCTGGCGGCATCGGTGGTATGAAATTCTAGCAAGATGAGAGGAATGACACTCAGTGAAAAAACAAGACCGACGACTTGTTGCGAGAATCCCATTTCGGTAATGGCGAGTGCCATGTAGATCGCGCTGATGGACCACCAACAGTACATGCCGTAGGAGATCAAGAACGCATTGCGGAGTTCTTTTTGTCGGGCGAAGTCTCTGAGATTTTTCCAGAATGAAATATTTGGCTTGGTGATTTCTTTTTTATCGTGAAGATGTGGATTTTTTACCCTGAGATGCTGGTGAAAAAAGATAATGACAAGGATGAGATAGCAGAATGCGCTGAAGATAAATGCCGATTCGCTGCCGTAGGTTTTTGCCATGAAGCCGCCGGCGAGCGGGCCGATGACCCAGCCGATATTCGTGAAGAGGTAGAAGCGTCCTTCGGCGAGTGCCACTTCATTTTCTGCCGCGAAGTCGCGAACGAAGATAGCGAGGATAATAAAGAAAAGCGTGATGCAGGTGACGCGGGCGATATCGATCAGGGCAAAGTTATAGATATTTGTTGCGAAGGTGAGTGCGATGAAAATAATGCAGAGCGAGGTGAGTATTATTTTTGCGAGGAGGACTTTTGAGATATATCTCAGAAGCATGGTGCTTCCCAGTGAAACGAGAAGTGAGACAATAGCGATAATTGAAAAATAGTACCCGACGTAGATTTCATTTCCGAGTTTTTCCGATAGGACTATCGGGAGCATGGTAAGAAAGCTCGAGTATCCCGTTGATGAAATGAGTGCCATCCACGCGAAGATTTTTCCACGGTCGTGGCTGTGGTGTGTACTGATTTTGTCGGAGGAGGGGTGCATGGATTTTAGAGTCGTGTGCCGATATATGCCGCGAAGTCCAAGAGGCGGCAGCTGTAGCCCCACTCGTTGTCGTACCAGCCCATGACCTTTACCATATTACCACTGACGACGGTGGTGAGTCGTGAGTCGAAGACGCAGGATGCCGGGTTGTGAATCACGTCGGATGAGACGATTGGGTCGGTGCAGTACTCGAAGATATCTTTATATTGTGGCGTTTGAGATGCGGCGAGGTAGGCGGCGTTGACCTCTTCTTTCGTGGTTGGCTTACTGACTTCGCAGACGAGATCGGTCATTTAGGCGTCTATGACGGGCACACGAAGCGCGAGGCCGTCGAGTTTTCCTTTGAGCTCCGGAATGACTTCTCCGATCGCGCTGGCGGCACCGGTCGTGGTTGGAATAATATTTGAGGCGGCTGCTCGTCCACGGCGTGGATCTTTATGTGCAAGATCGAGGACACGCTGGTCGTTGGTGTAGGCGTGAATGGTGGTCATCATACCTTTCACGATGCCGAAGTTGTCGTTGAGAATTTTTGCGAGGGGAGCGAGACAGTTCGTGGTGCAGGATGCATTTGAGAAGACGATGTGCTTCGCTGGATCAAATGTTTCGTGATCGATGCCGTAGACGAAGGTGCCATCAACTCCTTTACCTGGAGCGGTAATCATGACTCGCTTGGCGCCGGCGGCAATGTGCTGACCCGCATCCTCTCTTTTTGTGAAGACCCCGGTGGCCTCGAAGACCATATCGATGTTGAGGCTTGCCCACGGGAGTTTTGTTGGATCTTTTTCTTGAAAGCAGGGGATTTCCACGCCATTCACGATGATTGATTTTTCTGTGGATTTGATATCGGCACTGCATTTTCCGTGAGCGGTGTCGTACTTGAGCAGATAGGCGAGTGATTCTGGACCGTTTGAGTCGTTGATAGCCACGATATCAACCAAGTTTTTTTCCAAATTTGCTCGAAACATGAGTCGTCCGATTCGTCCGAAACCATTAATCGCGGTGCGCAGTTTTGCCATGTGGAAGAGATAAAAAATAGAATGTGGCCAGTTTAAACGCCCCTAGTTTAGATGATTTTTGCGGAGAGTCAATGAATACGGTCACTCGCAATATGATCTTTTTAGCTTTACTATTTTCAAGGGACCCCTATAATTTTTGTCTATGACTTCTCAATTTCAACACCTTATTCCTGAAGCTATCCAAGTCTTGCGCGATGGCGGCGTGATTTTGCATCCTACCGAGACGTGCTATGGACTTGCGGCGGATATTTTTCATCCCGAGGCGGTTGAAAAGATTTATATATTAAAGGAGATGCCTCGTGAAAAGCCGGTCTCCATTATGGTGTCGAGTTTGGAACAGGCGAGTGAGTATGGGGATTTTGGGGATGACGATTCTCCTGCTCGGCGACTTTCGCGTGCGCTGTGGCCTGGGCCACTGACGATTATTGTGAAGCGAGGTTTGCAACTTCCTTCTTATATGAATCCCGGACTTTCGTCGGTTGGTCTTCGCTGTCCTGATGACGGTTTTACCCTTGAGCTCTTGCGACAGTTTTGCGGGCCGCTCGTCACGACGAGTGCGAATCGTACGGGGCAGCCGCAAGCGTATGATGTCGAGACCTTTCTCGAAGATCGGATTGAGGTGATGCATCCTGATTTCGTCGTCGATCTTGGTCGTATCGCTCTGACTCCGCCTTCGACGATTGTGGATGTGAGCGGGGAGTCTGGTGTGCCGATGGTCATCGTGCGTCATGGCCCAGTGAGTGCGGAGGAGGTGAAGAGGGTGTTCGAGGGACGGTGAGTAATCTCTCACTGTACACAATTGTTATGCAATAACTAAAAAGTTGTGCAATTTTAATTGTAATCGGCTGATTTTGTTTATGGTATTTGCTTGCTGACGCTTAGTCTTTATGTCTGTTCATTTTTTGTGCACAATTTCATGTAAAATCATTGACGGCTTTGGTCAGCTTCCTTATAGTATTCTCCAGTTTAGAGTACAAAAGTTATACATCAATTGGATACAAGAATTGAACACGGCGCCACTGGCGCACCCACCCCCGCATTTCATCACGACCCCGTTCTTCGACAATCGGTACATGAATATTTGGCTTTGAAAAGCGGAAATATTGCTGTTGATGCGACGCTCGGTCTTGGTGGTCATACCATGGATATGATGGAGGCTGTCGGCCCAAAAGGTCACGTCTATAGCTTTGATCAAGATCTTGAGCATATTGAAGTCGCACGCACGCGCATTGAAGAGAAATTTGGAAAAGAGGGTTTGAAAAGATTTACTCCTATCCACTCGAACTTCGTAGAAATGCGGGAACAGCTGCATGCCCTCGGTGTTACCTCGGTCAATGCAGTGTTATTTGATCTCGGACTCGCCCTTTCCCATCTCACCCGTCCAGAGCGAGGATTCTCCTTTCAATATGAAGGACCTCTCGATATGCGAATGAGTCGGGAACTGAATCCTTTAACTGCTGCGGATATCGTCAACACCTACAGTGAAGCCGATCTCGCCGACATTATTTTTCAGTTCGGTGAAGAGCGTCTCTCCCGGAAAATTGCAAAAGCGATTGTGGAACAGCGAAAGAAAACTCCACTCACCACCACAAAGCAGCTCGAAGATCTCGTTTTTCACGCCTACCCCGCTCCGCTTCGTCACGGAAAATCTCACCCAGCGACCCGTACCTTCCAGGCACTTCGTATCGCGGTGAACTTCGAACTTGAAGTTTTAGAAAATGTTTTACCCCAGGCAGTTGAACTGCTTGCGCCTCACGGCCGACTGGTAGCGATCAGCTATCACTCCCTCGAGGATCGCATCGTGAAGCATTTTCTAAGATCTCAAACGCGAGATTGTGTCTGCCCTCCTGAAGTTTTGCGATGTGCGTGTTCTGCGACTCCGGTCTTGTCTGTTCTGACCAAGAGTCCCGTGACGCCATCTGATGACGAAGTCGCAAAAAATCCACGGAGTCGCAGTGCCAAGTTGCGCGCGGCTGAAAAATTATAAATTTTCTCGCCAGAGATCAACCCCTCACCCCTCACCATGCTCCGTCGTTCCCGCCATGTCTCTCTCCGTCGTTCTACCCCTATGCTTAGCTGTTCCTTTGGAAAGCAAGAGCTGCCTGCGTCGCAGGAGTTTCAGCGTATGCCAATTAATTCATCGAT
>CAYHPV010000043.1:0-7892 GCA_964358735.1 uncultured Candidatus Peribacteria bacterium
GGCGTGCATCACGCGCTTCAAGTCTCGCATGGCCGCAATGTGACTCATCTCCATCTGGGCAGGATTGCTCATGAGGGTCCAGAATCGATCCACGAAACGCGCCACACCGGTGATACCCTGGTCACTCCAGTCACCACCCGCCTCAAAAGGACCCATAAACATGAGGTACATACGAAACACATCACTTCCATATTTTTCCACAAACTCATCCGGCGAAACGACATTGCCCTTCGACTTCGACATCTTCGCGCCATCTTTTGTCACAAGGCCCTGATGCACCAGTCGCTTGAATGGCTCATCAAAGGAAATATGGCCCATATCATGCAATACCATTGTGATAAATCGCGCATACAGGAGATGCATGCAGGCATGCTCCGGTCCACCGATATACATATCCACCGGCATCCAGCGGGAAACCAGCTCCCGATCAAATGGTTTATCTTTGAGGTGCGCAGACGGATACCTCAAAAAGTACCAGCTCGAGTCCACAAACGTGTCCATCGTGTCACTCTCACGCTCCGCAGGTTTGTTACACCGCGGACAGAGGGTTTCCAGAAACTCAGGGACGTAGGCAAGAGGGGACCTTCCCTTCGGAACAAAATCCACCTGCTCAGGCAGCACGACCGGTAAATCTTCATCCGGAACCGGAACATCGCCACAATCTTTGCAGTAAATAATCGGAATCGGCGCGCCCCAATATCGTTGTCTCGAAACAAGCCAGTCGCGCAATTTATAGTTCACGCGGAAATCTCCACTCGCTTCATGCGCCAGAATTTCAGTAATTTTTCGACGTGCCACCTCACTCTGGAGCTCCGAGAATTCGTCTGAGTTCATCAAGATACCAGTATCGGTAAAAGCCCCATCCTCCAAAGATATTTTTTCACCATGCGTAGGTTTGATAACCTGCCGTATGGGTAACTCATATTTTTTTGCAAAGGCAAAATCGCGCTCATCATGGGCAGGTACCGCCATCACCGCACCGGTGCCATAGGTCATGAGAACATAATCAGCAACCCACACGGGAACACGGTCGCCATTGATGGGATTTCGTGCATAAGCCCCAGTAAAGACGCCACTTTTTTCTCGTCCTTCAGCACTTCGGGCAATATCGGTCTCTTTTTTTGAGCGCTCCTGATACGCAGCAACCGCATCTCGTTGATCCGCCGTGACAAGCGTGGCGACAAGCGGATTTTCAGGCGCCAGCACGACATAGGTACATCCATATAACGTATCAACCCGTGTCGTATAGACGATAATTTTTTCCTTCGCATCACCGCCTTCAATATCAAAATTCACGACCGATCCCTCGCTCCGCCCAATCCAGTGTTTCTGCATCAGCATGGTTTTTTCTGGCCAATCCAAACCTTCGAAATTCAAAAGTCTTTCAGCGTAATCCCGAATCTTGAAAAACCACTGTGTCAGCTCTTTTTTCGTCACCTCACTTTTACACCGCTCGCACCGGCCACCCTCGACCTGTTCATTGGCAAGGACCGTCTGACACGAGGGGCACCAGTTCACCGGTGCTCGCTTTCGATAGGCTAACCCCCGCTTATACAACTGCAAAAAAACCCACTGAGTCCACGCATAATACTCCGGATCCGATGTCACCACTTTTTTACTCCAGTCATACATCGTCCCAATGCGCGAGAGTTGCACCTCCATTCGCGCGCAGTTCGCCGCGATACTTTTGACAGGATGCACTCCCGTTTTGATCGCGTAATTTTCCGCCGGCAGACCGAAACTATCGAAACCCATAGGCTCAAAAACATTGAATCCCTGCATACGCATATACCGACCCCACGAGTCCGCCGGAGCGTAGTTGTACCAATGACCCACATGCAGTTTATCGCCTGAGGGATAGGGAAACATGACCAAATTATAATACTTCGGCCGAGTATCATCGTGAAGAGCCGTGGTATGAAAACCCTTTGTATTCCAGCGCTTCTGCCATTTTTGTTCTACGGTATTTGCATGGTACATTGCCACGCAAAAATAGCACTCCTAGCTTGTTTTTTCAACAATAATGCGATTCTTGCCGTTTTCATCGTCAACCTCCTTAATCGCTTTACCCTTTGGTGCAGATTCACCTGCTCCGTTACCGCCTTTTTCCATCGACTCAGAAATATCTTTAATAGTCAGAACAATCACGCGTTTTCCTGAGGTATTTTTTTCAGGAGAAAAGGTAACAAGCACGACATGCTGAGCTCCACTGGCCGTAAGAAGATGATAGGGCCCCGCATTCACGGCAATTTTTCCGCTTGATTGAGCCTCAGAAAAATCTTTCGCAAGAGCCGTCAGATCAGAAGGATCAACGAGAGAGAAAAATATTTTCCCACGAACATCAGAGTGTTTGTATTCATAGGTTTCCAGGAATGATTCATTTGCCAAGGTGATAACTCCCGATGGATCAACGGTAATAGTAGGAAGCGATGCGATGGCGTGAGCCCCGGAATTTTCAGCTTCTTTTCCATGAGAAAAAAAATCTTCAAACAGACTCGTCTTCAGCGAAGACGAGTCCGCACCCTCCCCAGCACCTCCGTACAGAAAGAGAACCACGGAAAAGGTAGCAATGAAGAGAGAGGTGGCAATGAGGAGGATTGTTCGACCTTGTGGAAGCAGAATCATGGGGGAATATTCAATGTATATTTGTTTGAATACTGAATTATAACAAAAAAAGGCATTTAAGTCAAGAAATGAGCACAGAGAATTACCCCTCAATCCCATCACGGGCGCTAAGCTCCTTTTCCGAGGTCAGTTCGAGAAACGTATAGGTCCACACCGCATAGGAGAAGATCTCCACCACTCCGGCGAGATACGAAGCAAAAAACAAAGCTACCAGTCCCAAAATAGCCCCAATAATGATCCCGATATACGCGAGGGTAATGGTGGCCACATAGGCCGTCGCGAGTAAAACCAAAGCTGGAACGAGTAAAAGTAGCAAAATTTGAATGATAATTCGAAGACCAATAATGACCATCAAAGCCGCAATGAGAAAGGTCTTCTGCCAGTGCAAAACAACGATTTTAGCGCTCTTGGCCAGCGATTTCATGACCGGCTCGTGATCAATAATGATAAAGAGGTCAGCGTAGGTGAAAAGAAGGCCCATAATGGCTCCAACCACGCTAAAAATAATGAAAATAGGCAGAAGGGCCTGGAAAACACCCATTCCCAGGTTTCTCAGAACAAAAGCAGCTTCAAAAAGGATGGTAAAGAGCCCAAAGGTCTTGATGACGGTATGGTACTCAAAGAGGGGAAGATAGCTCATAAGACCATATTTGACACCATCTCCAATCGTCGCCTCCTGGCCATTACGATGCCTGGCAATCACCTGAATCGCGGCAGCTTGCGTCAGGGTAGGAAGGAGGAGGTAAATAATCCCAAGGACAGCCGCAACCATAATAATAAGAATGCTCTTATCGGCATGCTGAGTGAGGTATCGAAAGGTAAACTCGACCACATCGCTCAAAAAACTCTTTTCAGCATGATCAAAAAATTCAGACCTTTTGAAGGCAAAAAATTGATAGGAAAGGTACATAATACCTGCGGCCGTCGTAAAAATAGAGGGGAAAAACCCGAACCAGTAAATCAGCTTCTTATGCTGCTGGGTGTAGCTCCATGCCTCGGCGATAGTCGTTCGATAATTCATAATCAGGGTATACTTTGAGGCAAAGAGTCAGGAGAGTCAAGATAGCTGACTTCAGGAGCACCGCAATAATTCACTTGTCACAAAATGAATCCTTTGCTAAACTAACCCCGCACGAGTTTTTGAACCCCTATCACATACACCCGTATGAACCGAACGAAAAAGAAAACCATCATTGAGGAGAACGCCGTCCATCCAAAAGACACCGGCTCTCCACAAGTCCAGATCGCCGTTCTGACACACAGAATTCAAGATTTGACCGGACACCTCGAAGCGCACCCACAGGACAATCACTCACGACGAGGACTTCTCGTCATGGTCGGCAAACGCCGAAAACTCTTGAACTACCTCCGCATGGATAATAAAGAGGAGTTTGAGAAACTGAGCGAAAAGCTCGGCCTCAGAAAATCAAACCTCGCTTAATTTATTCATATTTCATACATGGAAAGAGTTTCAGTAAGTCGCGATCTTGCAGGACGCCAGTTTAAACTTGAGACAGGACATTTCGTAACACAGGCAGACGGATCGATCACCGCATGGTTGGGAGATACCGCGGTTATTGCCAATGCATCGATGAGCGACGATCCAAAAGCCGGCGCAGAGTTTTTCCCAATGGTGGTGGATTACGAAGAACGTTACTACGCCGCAGGAAAAATTAAAGGAAGCCGATTCATCAAACGAGAAGGACGACCTTCCGAGAACGCAACCTTGAACTCACGAGTCATCGACCGACCACTTCGACCACTTTTTCCAAAAGGTCTGACGCACGATGTGCAGGTTATCTGTACCGTATTGTCAGCTGACCTCGAAGTCGATCCATCAACCACCGCAATCAACGCCGCATCGATGGCACTTTTGGCTTCTGGAGCACCTTTTGAAGGCCCAGTCTCAGCCGTTCGTGTCGGATATGTCGAAGTCGATGGAGCATGGAAATTCATCATCAATCCTACCTATACACAGGCAGATGAAGGAAGATTGAACATCGTCGTCGCAGGAACCCAGGACGCCATCACGATGGTAGAGTCGTCTTCAAAAGAGCTCGACGAAGATCTCATGATTCAGGCACTCGAACTCGCACACAGCGAAATCAAGGAGCTCTGCAAATTCCAACTCGACTTCGCCTCGAAATTAAATATTACGAAAAAAACATACACGCTCATCGAGCCAAATCCTGATATGCTCGCAGCCGTCGAGGCATTTGCAACCGAAGAGAAACTCGCAACCATCGATGGAACGAGCAAGAAAAAGCACAAGCAGTCTTACAAGAAACTTCTCAAAGAAGCTCTCGAATTATTTGCTGACAAGATTGCTGACGGAACATTCTCGAAAGGTCAGATCGACGAAAAGCTTACGAAGATGTCGGAGAAGCGCATGCGAAAAAATATTCTCGAGAAAGAGGTTCGTATTGATGGACGAAAGCTCGATGAAATTCGACCTCTCAATATCGAAGTTGGAGTACTTCCTCGAACACACGGAACCGGTCTCTTCATGCGCGGAGAAACTCAGGTCCTTTCTATCGCAACGCTCGGCGCTCCTGGAGATGCTCAGACGATCGACACCATGGACCGCGACATCGAAAAGCGATACATGCACCACTACAACTTCCCTCCATACTCGGTTGGCGACATCAAGATGATGCGATCACCTTCACGTCGAGAAATTGGTCACGGAGATCTCGCAGAACGCGCACTCCTTGCCGTTCTTCCGCTAAAAGAAGACTGTCCATATGCGATGTGGGTGGTGTCAGAGACGCTCAGCTGTAACGGTTCAAGCTCAATGGCCTCAGTCTGCGGATCATCACTCGCCCTTATGGATGCGGGTATCAAGATCTCAGGACACGTCGCCGGTATCGCCATGGGACTCGTCACCGACGGAACCGGAAAATACAAGATTCTCACCGATATCCAGGGACTCGAAGACTTCGCAGGAGATATGGACTTCAAAGTCACCGGAAGCCGCGTCGGTATTACAGCCCTTCAGATGGATATCAAAGTAAAAGGTCTGACACTCGCCATTATGCGAGAGGCTCTCGAGCGCGCAAAAGCAGCACGATTCACTCTCCTCGACGCGATGGAGTCGGTCATTCCAGCTCCACGAGCAGAAATGTCAAAGTACGCTCCAATGATCGAGACGATCAAGATTGACGTTGAACAGATTCGAACGGTTATTGGAAAGGGCGGAGAAACGATTCAGAAAATCACCGCAGAGTGTGGAGTGACGATTGATATCGATCAGTCAGGTCTCGTCTTTATCACCTCTCCGAACCAGGAGAACGGAAAGAAGGCTGCCGATTGGGTTCGCTCACTCGTTTATATTCCGCTCGCTGGTGAGATGTTCGACGGGACGGTTACCCGACTCATGGAGTTCGGCGCCTTCGTTGAAATCGCTCCAGGAAAAGAGGGTCTCGTTCATATCTCACAGCTCTCAGCAGACCGCGTCGACCGCGTGGAAGATGTTGTAAATGTTGGAGATAAACTCCGGGTAAAATTGATGGAAATTGACGACCAGGGCCGATATAATCTCTCCCACAAAGCCACCCTCCCAGGATTCGAAGACACGAAACTCGCACCACGACCACCAGCACGAGGAGGCTTCGGAGGAAGACCAGGAGGTGGAGGCCGACCACCGTTTAGACGTTAAAAACCAGATCAGTAAGCCAACTCGCAGGTATAGTATAGCGGCTATTATGCGTCCTTGCCAAGGACGAGATACGGGTTCGACTCCCGTTACCTGCTCCAAGCTCTTGAGTGCAAGCTCTTTGAGCGTAGCACGAAAGGCTTGGGCAGCAATCCTCTGGCAGGGTTACCTGCTCCAGATTCACTCCGAAGGAGTGAATTTTCCCGGTTCCCGATGTATCTTGAAGGCGTTTTGTGGTGTAAAAAATAAAGCTGAAAAATTTCCTAGGAAATTTACTGAAGCTGATTCCTGTGATCGGTTGCCATATTGATTGACAAAGACTAAAAAAAGGATACAATAAGCAACCATGAAACTTTCAAGCATTACTACAGGCATTTCGGCACTTTTTATATCAGCCTGCGCAACAGAGCCGGTAGAGATGCCGCAATTATCGAGAGCAGGTGCCTATGCATCAGTTGATGCTGGGCGAATAGCAGAAAAAGCTGACGCGGAGCAAGATACAAAAAAGAAGCCGGCACCAATACAGGTGAGTTGTGGAAAATTTCAAAAAGAGATCGAAGCGGCACTGAAGACGATTGAAAATGCTGTATTGCAGGGCTGTCCAGTGGAAGATAAAGAAATTGGATCACTCGACAGTGATATTATCAAAACACTATCAGGTATATTCGCCCCGATCGTGATGGACATCAAAGAAGGCAAATACACGGTTTCCTTCGATGATCTTGAAAATAAAAGTAAGAAGCATCCATGGGGAAATTTTCATGTAATTTTGACAGATCAGAAAGGAAATGAGGTGATACGAATGATTATCGATGAAGGATGGCAGCAGGAAAAGTACGAGGTCAGTTTTTTTCTAAAAGGGGGATATCCTGAAGGTGCATGGCTTTTGCCGGATGTTGATTTGAAATTTAGATACTCAAACAATAGCGAAGCTCCAGATAAGAGCGAGCTCTATCTTGAGTCAGGCTATATAATAGAAAAAGATGATACCTGTACAGATTCTGAAAGTGATCCAAATAAATATCTCACACAAACGAGTTATTTTACCTGCTCCTATTCCGAAGCCGAAACAATAAATGGTAATGAGTGCGCATTTGGAACAGAAACCGTCGGCGACACTCAAGTATGCGATCTGTATGAGCAAAATGTCAAATGCCCAGGGCCAGAAGAATATGGAGAACACATGGTCAAAGTTGAATGCGAACAAAAGGGAGGAGGAGCCGGAGAGGGACATGAAGCTGCGATTAAACGTGAAAAATCCCAACAAAAAAACGAAAGCCTAGAAGCATTCGGAAAAATTCTCGCAATAGTTAAGCCATTCTTTGACGAAACGCTCGGAAAGCAGACGGCTCACAAAAGCTGGCTCAAGATAAAAGCTAAAATCTAGTCTCAAAAAGACCCACTGGCAGTGCTAGCAATTTGCCGCACGTCGCAAGAGTCATAAAAAAGAAGGGCCCCGCTTTCGCGGGGCCCTTTGAGAAAATTTCTTATGAGAAATTAAAAACCTTTACAGCATTATGGCTTAGGCTGTGGAGCTGGCTGTGAAGCAGGCTGTGGAGCTGGCTGTGAAGCAGGCTGGTTAGCTGGCTGTGAAGCAGGCTGGTTAGCTGGC
>CAYHPV010000044.1:0-7872 GCA_964358735.1 uncultured Candidatus Peribacteria bacterium
ATTACGCCAAGTATGGCGACAGCCCTCCTCACTGGCATTTATAATGATACGGGCAGTCTTCAGCACTCCAACGCGACTGAAGAGGTCTTTCGTATCTCTGCGGATCTCGTGGCGAAGGGTGCTCGCGTCAACTCGATTTCACGCGGTATGTTTCGAAATAATCCCGTGAGTACTTTGAAACTCTGGGGGCGTGTGCTCGAAAATATGAAGGTGACGCCCGATAATGTCTGTATGTCGGTTCTCACGATGAAGGATTTTGAGGAGTGCGGTGCCCATCCCGATGAGTCGGGTGGGGTCATTGATTTTCTGAATGCCGTTCCGGATACGCGGTTTTCTGTGCTTCTCGCCGAAGACGGAAAGGGAAATATCAAGGGTTCATTTCGGACGCGTCGTGATGATGTCGATCTTTCAGCGCTCGCCGCAAACTTCAATGGAGGCGGTCATAAAAAGGCCGCTGGTTTCAGTATTCCCGGAACTATTCAAAAAGAAACTCTCTGGAAAATTATTTCTGACAAACCTCTTCCGGCCGGTATGGAGCATCCACTTGCTGGACTACAGATTGAGTCCACGTACTCTGCGTCGGTGTAATGTGGTGTTGTTGATTTCGCACGCGACTTTTGGTAGGATCACAGTATGTTCAGGAAAATTCTTGCCTCACTTATTTTCGCTATCTTTGTTACTGCGAGTATTCCATTTTTCTTTGGAGTTGCTGTCGGGAAGACGTTTCTTTCTCCGTCGTTTTACAGTGGAGCTCTTCTTGATACGGCTTATACTCCCTTGACCTTGACACTTTCTCAAAATATCCGCGTTGTGGATCCGGTCTTTGCCATCTCTTTTTCCGATGAAGATCTTACGGAGCTCATCAGAAAACATTTTACCAAGGACATTTTTCGTGGTGTGATTGTCGGCACCTTTGATGCCTTTACTCAGGACGACCCATCCTCGTCTTCTCCTTCGCTCAAACGCACGACTCGTATACAACTCGATCTTACCCTTTTTGTTGAACCATCTCGTCAGTTTTTGAAAGAGCTGATTCAGCGCTCTTTTGAAAATATTCCACCCTGCAAGAGTGGTGAGCAGCCTTCACTCGATGCTATTTTACCGAGCTGTATGCTTCCGTCATGGAAAAGTGAAACCTTCCAAAATAAGTTTGGTGCTGATTTTGAAAAGGCCTATCAGGATAAACTTTTCTCGCGTTTTGCCAATTCGAGTGGTCAGTTTTCCTATGACCTTGAAGTTACGGGCTCCAAGTCTACCTATCTCTCGCTTGCCAAGACTCTTGATGATGCGATCCTCTATCTCTCTGCCTTTCTTCTCGGACTTACCCTTCTCCTTCTTCTCCTCTGGGTGAAACAGTGGGATATTGGTTTTCGTTGGGCCTCGACGATGTGGATTACCTCTTCGATTATTGGACTTGTCTTTGTGGTATGTATCTTTTTCCTTCCTGCGTTTCTTTCACCGGGTTTCTTTGATCTTCCTGCCGGTAGTCCCCAGTATGACCAGCTCATGGTTGCGCTTCGGATTTTGACCGTTTCCTTTATCAAGGTCTACGCGCTCTTTTTGTTTGCCGCTCTTGGTGTTGGGATTATTTTCCATGTTCTTCATCGAAGAAGCGATTCGAATAGATAGTTTTGCTCCATCTATGACTCACCAAAAATATCTTTCGATTATCGGCTTGGCCGGTTTGCTCAGCTGGACGGGCTGGTTTGTCGTCGTCTGGAAATTGGCTCCCATGGAGTCAACGAATCTTGCGCTGAGTTTTTTCTTTATCATGCTTTTTTTGGCTCTCTCCTGCACCTTTGCGATTTTTGGCTTTTACATACGACTCTGGCTCAACTCCAATGAGGTCTACTACCACCATATCAATATCTCCCTTCGTCAGGGAGTTCTCTTAAGTCTCCTCACGCAAGTGGCTCTTGCCCTTCAGCTCGTTGGCGTCCTCACCTGGTGGACGGGCATGCTCCTTATTCTCTCTATTGTTTTGATTGAGCTCTACTTCGCGATCAGTCAGAAGTAGGGTTTTTGATGAAGCTTAGTTTTTCTAATGGGAAAAGAATCATTGAGGCTCGTCCCTCTATCTGATCCATGCTGAGATAGGCGTCTTTTTCGAAGTTACAGGTTCCTGAGATAGAGCTCTTGAAACAGCTTCGTGCGTCGGTGGATACGGCTCGATTATCTCCAAATGCGAGATATCGTTCTTTTGGGACGATGAATTTGGTTTTTCCTGGAATCAGCGGCTGTGTATTTCCCTGATTGATGTCGCTGAGGTAGGGTTCTTTCAGTTTAAACCCTTGAGGATGCTCTTCATTGGTAATGTACACTTGGCCATTTTTGAGTTCGACGGTTTCACCGGGGAGGCCGACAATACGCTTGATGAAGAACTCCTGCTCGTCGAGCCGAAGGAGTGTCTTGAGGAGTGACTCGAGACGGCCGTACTGCGTGTGACCGGGAGGCCTGAAGACGATGATGTCGCCCCGCTTGGCTTGTCCGAGCGTGTATCCGAGTTTACTAATAATGAGATATTCTCCATATCCGTTGTTGCAGACTCCGTTGCTGTAGTTCAGGGTATTGCACATCGAGGTTCCATGGACGTGAAATGGAGCAATCAGGTAGAGCCGGATGATGACGACGAGGCTCACGATAATGACCGCATCGAGGAGGAGTTCAGCGATGAATTTTGCCGCCTCTTTGAAACCCGACCTCTTTTTTGGATGGTGAGGCGGCTGTTCGAAGTTCATGTTTTCCTCTTGTTCTTCGTGATGGTGATGTTCGCGTGGCTCGTTCATGTGGTCTTCATCATAGTTCCTTTTCTCGTCGTTTACAAGATGGTCAATCTTCGGTACTATTGAGGTGCATGAAATCTGCCTACTTTTTTTTTGGAGAGTACCTTGAGAAGGATGAAAAGGTCCATGCGGTCATTCATCGCAGTCTTGCGGTGATGACTCCGACTTTTTTGAAAATTTTGATTATTGGATTTCTCTTTCCCGTTGTACTTGTGTTCTTTTTTCCGAATCTCTTTTGGGCCATGATTGGCTGGATGGTTCTCGCGGTGATGCGGGTTTTTTATGATCTGTATGACTGGTATTACTATGTCTGGCTTATCACGGACCGTGCGGTGGTGGATATCCGTTCACCCAGTCTCTTTGAGGTCTCTACGACTCGTATCGAGTACCATATGGTCGAGGGGGTGAGCTACACGATCTCAGGTTTTTGGAGAACGGTTCTGGCCTATGGCGATGTCACCCTGGAAAAAGTCGGTGGGAACTCGACCATGAAGATGTATGGCGCGCAGAATCCCAAACGTATCGAACGCCTCATTCTCAAGTATCAGGAGCATTATATGCAGAACCATAATTATAATAGTCACGATGCCCTGAAGTCGCTTCTTTCCGGGATGCTCTATGAACATATGAAAAAAATGGGGGATGGCCCGAGCCACGGTGCTCCCGAGGTGGGTTTACTTGAACTGGTCGCCGACCAGCCTGCTCCCGAAAAATCGGTGGCGAAGAAGCGGATCGTGAAGCGAATTATTCGAAAATAATTTTTTTATACTATGGATCTCTTTTTTCTTTCCATCCTGATTGGAGGTCTCGTGCTTGCTTTTGCTATCTACGTTGTTTTTTTTCGCCGTCGGAAGACGCTTTTTTCTGAAAAAGAGATAGATACGCTTCGTTCCCGTTTTGCTGATTTGCAGAAGCGGGCAAACTGGGATCCCCGATTTGTTGTTTTGGAGGGGGATAAGCTTCTCCAGTTGCTCCTTCGAAAGAGTGGGTACTCGGGTGATCTTGGGGCCATGCTCAAGCGTGCCGGAAAACTTTTTGATAACACTCAGGCGCTTTGGGATGCGCATAAGCTCAGAAATCGTATTGCGCATGAGCTGGATATCAAGGTAGAACCTTTACAGGCGAAGCACTCACTCGCGGCTTACCGCAAAGCTTTTTTGACTCTTGGTGTTGATATTTAAATACTTTTTATGGCAGAAAAACCTTATATTATCGGTATTTTTGGACCTCCCGGGAGTGGAAAATCTACCTTGCTCTCTTTTTTTGAAGAGAAAGGATTTGCTGTGTGGAAGGCTGATGATGCCGTGAAACGTCTCTATGGCCCACATGCTGATGGCAGCAAGCGAGTTGCTGAGTATTTTGGAAAAAATTTTCTCGCGAGTGATGGTTCGGTTTTAATCAGTCGTCTGGCGAAGATGGTTCTCAGCAAGCGCCTTAAATTAAAAATTCTTGAGTATCTGATTCATCCACTGGTTATCAATGAGGCCGTTCACTGGATTGATGAGCAAAAAAAACTTGGACATGATCGTCTGGTTATTGAGGCGGCTGCTTTTGACTCCGATGGACTTGGACGGTATACCGACTTGCTCGTGAAGGTGATGGCTGATATGGAGATCTGTCGGGAACGAGTTTTGGCTCGCGGTAAAACCGATGCCTACTTTAGCGCTTTGTATTCCGTGACTCGCACCTATGAAACTTCCTATGTTATTGAAAATTCCGATACGATGGATGATTTTAAAAACAGCTTTGAAAAACTTCTCTCTACCATTACAATACCGACATGAGTCAAGAATTTGAGGTGGTTATCGGACTGGAAATTCATGCGCAGATCTCGACGAAGTCCAAGATGTTTTGTGGCTGTTCTGCCAATGCCTACAATGCTGAGCCCAATGAGCATACTTGCCCTATCTGTATGGGATTTCCCGGACAACTTCCTGTCATTAATAGCGTTGCTATCGCCAAGGGTTTGATTGCCGCCATTGCCCTCAATTGCCATATTCCTGAGTCGTCGAAATTTGATCGAAAAAATTATTTCTATCCTGATCTTCCGAAGGGCTATCAGATTTCTCAGTTTGATAAGCCTATTTCCGAGAAGGGGTTTTTGAATATTTTGCTTAACGGTGAAGAAAAGCATATTGGCATTACCCGTTTACATCTCGAAGACGATGCCGGAAAACTTTCGCATATTCCTGGTGGAACCCTCTGTGATTACAATCGTTCGGGCATCGGACTCATGGAGATCGTGAGTGATCCTGATATTCGAGGGAGTGCGGAGGCTGTCGCCTATGCGAAGGAAGTCCAGATTGTGCTCCGATATGTTGGCTCGAGCGAGTGCGATATGGAGAAGGGGATGATGCGGTTTGATGCCTCGGTTTCGCTTAGGCCGGTGGGAGATGAAAAGCTCTATCCGCGCGCTGAAATTAAAAATTTGAACTCTTTTAAATCACTTGAGAGTGCCATTGAGTTTGAAATTCGAAGGCAGAGAAAGCTCTGGGATGCTGGAAAACCACAAGACAAAAATATCACCGTTGGATGGAAAGATGATAAGCAGGAGACCTACTTCATGCGTGACAAAGAGGGTGCTGATGACTATCGATACTTTCCTGAGCCGGATTTGCCACCCCTTCATGCGCCAAAGGAGATGGTCGAGGAGTATCGCGCTGCACTTCCAGAGCTTCCCTCTATTCGACGAATTCGGTATGCGAAGGATTACGGTTTGAGCGAGGGTGATATTTATCTGCTCACGGAAAATCGTGCACTGGCTGAGTACTTCGAAAAAACAATTGCGTTGACTGGCTATGATCCAAAAAAAGTGGCGAGTTTTATTACCACAGTGTTGATTCGATTTTTGAATGAAGATGCGAAGGATGTTGGCGATTCGCCGGTTTCTCCAGAGCATCTTGCTGAGCTTCTCAGTGCTGTCGAGTCTGGTGCTATTTCCAACAACATGGCGAAGGGTGAAATTTTCGAGGAGATGTATCTGAAAGGCATTGGAGCTACTGAAATTATCAAAGAAAAAGGCCTCGAGCAGGTCAGTGACACCGGTGAGATCGAGCGCGTGGCTGCTGAGGTTCTTGCGGCAAATCCATCGATCGTGTCGGAGTACCAGTCTGGAAAAGTGAAGGTTTTTGGCTTCCTGGTAGGACAGGTGATGGCGAAGATGAAAGGACGCGCCAATCCGGGCGTGGTGAATGATTTGATGAAGAAGTTGCTGGGGTAGTAGAAGAGTGGTATAATGTGCGTACTCATTCACTCGTTCCTCTATGTTTGCAACCTCACAAGATATTCTCTTCATGTCACTGGCTATCGGATTCATTGTGCTCGTGATTTTTCTCTCGATTGCGTTGATGTATCTGATTTTCATTTTACGAGATACGTCGATGATGACGCATGATGCGAAGGAGGTCACTCACAAGTTCAACCAGGTTGTGATTACCCCGTTGCAATTTTTGGGTGGTTTGGTGGAAAATATCAAACCATTTCTTGATTCATTGAAGAAGCGAAGGGGGAAGCGTCAGGAAGAAGATGATGAGTAATATATTGTATTCTTGAGCCATTCGTTATTTTTGGTCCCTTTCTCTCAGAAACCTCCACGGAAAGATGATCGTGGCGTTTTTTATGCGGCGCCAGCGTTTTTTTGGCTCTTTTATGAGACGGTAGAGCCACTCGAGGCCGATTTTTCGAAGGAGGAGGGGAGCGCGGGGGATGACGCCGGAGACGAAGTCGAAGGTTCCGCCGACACCAATGGCGACTTTGACCGAGGGTATTTTCTGGAGATTCCGTGCGATCCATTTCTCCTGAGCTGGCGCGCCGTAGGCGACGAAGAGAATATCCGGTGAAGCGTCATTGATAATGTCTTTGATTTTTTCTTGTTCGTGCATCGAGTGAGTGCCCTCGTGGGTTCCGACGATTTGAATTTCTGGATACAGTTTTTCGAGGTGCTGTTTTGTTTTTTCTGCGACGCCTTCTTTGCCACCGAGGAGAAATATTTTTTGATGCTTGATGGCCGCTTCCTGGCAGATTTCCAAAAAAAGATCAGCGCCGGTTATGCGCTCTGGAATTGGCGATTTCGGTTTGTGAAATGGGAGCGTGAGAAGCTTGAAGAGTGATGTAAGGAGCGAATTTTTTTGTACGTTGGCTGCCCAGATAATTCCTATGCCGTCTGGGGTGTTTATCGAGGTTTGGTGGAGGATGTGACGGAACTCTTCGTCGTGTTGCGCGTGGAGGAGCATCTCGGGATTGGCTGTGGCGATGTGATGCTGCAGCGTGCCTTCCAGATATTTCTGAATACGTTCGAGTACCTCACTTTTTGTGAGTGCATCAAACGGTACATTCATGATTATTCTTCTTTCTGACATATGATGATAATATTGTGCTTGCTTTCGATGGCAACATCAATGATTTTACATTTTTTTCGCAAGAGTCTCGTGAGCTCACCCTTGGTAAAGGCGTGATAGTAGCGAAGAACTTTATTGTTCCATGGAATGAAGAGGTCGTTATATTCCAAATCACCAAAGGTGATTTTCCCCCTGAGCGCTTTTATAATGAATTTCAAATACTTCCGTTGCCAGAGATTCCAGACCGTGATGATCAAATATCCGCCTGGTTTGGTAATTCGAAGGAGTTCGTCGACGGCTTTTTCGCGGAGCTCTTTCGATGGAATGTGGTGGAGGGATGCGATGCAAAGCGTGGTGTTGATTGATCCTGATTCCAGTGGGATGTCCAGCAAACTGCCGAGAAGAAATCTTTTTTCTGGAAATGCTTGTTGTGCTTGGCTGATGAGATTTTGGCTGATGTCGATGCCAGTGTACTGGCAGTCTTTGGGCACCGAGGGGATGAGGCGTCCGTTACCGCAGCCGATGTCGGCGAGTGTCGATCCTGCCGGTATGTAGGGTTTGAATAGTTTGAACTCTTCCCAGGGCGCTTGCCTGGTTGCAGAAAACTCCGAAGCGATGGTGTCGTAGTCCAGCTTTACTTGGTCCAAAATTTTGTGAGCAAATTGGGGTTTCATATGGTAGAATGGGCTTCGCTATCCTCAAAGAATGCTTCGCTATGCATACTACCACGAACAATCCGCTTAGGGAACTGG
>CAYHPV010000045.1:0-4881 GCA_964358735.1 uncultured Candidatus Peribacteria bacterium
TTCAATCTCATACGGTGCCTGAAGCTGAGATTTGAGGAATTCCACGAGTTCCAGGCGACTAGTCAACAAAGCTGATCCAGCTTCAGCGAGTTGCTCGTCAAAGAGGTCGAGGAGGGTAGAAGAGGTGGCGGAGGTGGCTGCGTGCGAAGCTGAAGCTCCCGATTTTCCCAGCTTCATCTGAAGCAGAAGCGCGTTTCGCTGGGTCAGGAGCTTCTGGTAGATGTGAAGCTGATGGGTGTAGCCGGGTACGGTTTGCATCAAGATCGTATTGAGATACTTTCGGCGGAGGGAGGGTTCTCCCGTGAATATGGCGAGATCTTCGGGGCGAAAGAGGACCACCTTCAAGTTGCCAATAAACTTCGGTGCTGAGATTTTGACGCCGTTTTTTTTGAGGACGCGCATGTTTTTTGGCTCGTGAAGTTCAGCGAGCTCGAGGTGCAGATCATCACCAGACGATCCCTCCCCTTTTGCTTCAATTCTATAGTAACTCTCCTCAAACTGCTTCAAAAACTCACGATCACTGACGCGGAAGGATTTGGTGAGCGCGAGCATATAGATCGCCTCGAGAAAGTTGGTTTTTCCCTGCGCATTTTCGCCGGAGAGCACCACAATTGGCTCCTGCGGAAACACAAAATCGAGGCGGGTGTAGTTGCGGAAGTGTTCGAGGTGGAGGGAGGAGAGCTTCATTGGTGCGAGTGTAGCATAGAGAATAAAGTATGGACATTTCTGATCGATCATGATATACTCTTACTTGTTAGTGATCGATTATATTTTGACGTACTTTTTATGGCAACTGTTTCTCTTTCATCCAAATTCCAGATTGTTATTCCCAAAGAAGTTCGCAAGACGCTGGCGCTTGAAGCGGGTACTAAAATTGATCTCATCCCTTATGCTGACCGGATTGAGATGATTCCTGTACGGCCACTTCGCACGATGCTTGGCTCTCTGAAGGGCATGAATACCCATATTATCCGTGAAAAAGATCGACTATGAATGTGCTGGACTCTTCTGTGTGGCTCGAGATTTTTGCAGGAACAGCACTTGGCAAAAAATATCTTCCTCTCGCCGAGAATGCTGGTTCGCTGATTGTTCCGGTGATATCGCTGTATGAGGTTTTCAGAAAAATTCTTAGAGAGCGCGATGAGCACCTTGCCTTGCGAATTATCGCCCAGATGAAGCGCGGTACCGTGGTTGATCTTGATCTCGAATTATCTCTGAATGCCGCACGGCTGGCACAGGAATATTCTCTTCCAATGGCGGATAGTATTATTCTTGCTGTCGCCCAAAAACATAAGGCCATTCTCTGGACGATGGACTCAGATTTTCATGAAATTCCGGGTGTTCAGTTTATTTCGAAGCGAAAATAGGGTGAGGCTCCTGAGATTTATCATTGAACTCGTCGTTGCATTTTGATATAATAGTGGTACTTTTTGGGATTTTCCCACGGCCCCACCCTCTTTCGAGGGTGGGGAAAATTTTTATTGAAAATATCTGCAAATTTGCCATACTAGTTTTACTATTGTGATAAAATCACCGTTTTTTCAGCTTTATTGCTACATGTTGTCAGTATTTGTCTTGAAGGCTCTGTCTCTATTTGATACAATGGCTTCAGAAAAGATCTTCAGCAGTAGTTTATACACTACACAATATGCAGGAGGTCTTTTTTGTCATTCTTTTGGGAAAACAGATATAAAATGCTTTTGGCCAGATTTTTTGTCTTCTTTTATCTGTACACAGAATGCTTCTTTTTCAGAAGTGTAGGCAGTGAAGCGATGGAAAATTTCTCTTCTATTATTCGGATTTTCTTTTGATTCTGGCTGTATTTTTGTCTTTTCTATCAACTCAAGAGCAGCTTTAAAATAACGAATTCTTCGCAGGCGATCTTTCCAGTTCTTTTTTGCATAGAGATGTCCCCAAAAATATTGAAGAAATACCTTTTGATTATTGAAATATGCCGACCGTATATGTGGACTTCTTTTACCCCTCTTTTTTATTCCTGCATATAATTTCCGCGCTATTTTATAGACGTCCTTAAAGTTTGCTCCTGGTATTTTTCCTGACTTGGTTTGATAATATTGCATTCTTGGATACTACCATGTATTTATGGCTTATTCTAGCTATTTTCATGTCAGATTTTTGTAAGATTTCTGTAATCTTTTTGTTAGGTGAGTAGGGGTTTATTATTTGCTTTATGGATGAAAATCGCTAGAAAATACTTCTGTCCGGTCTCGCCATTGTATGCTATTTGACTTTTTGATATGCTTCCGCTGCTTCTTTACCTCAAATACCTCAAAAATAGATGAAAGAAAATATAACGCTGATCATGAACCTCATACTTTCCAATGTATGGATAGTGGTTCTTTTGGGCATATTCCATATGCTTTTTATCGAGTCGAAAACTATCTTTCATTTTATCAGAGCTGAAAAACGTGAGATTGGACAATTAAAACCGCTTCTTGAGAGATCTGCCTATATTGCACTTGGTGTTCTCATCATTATTGAGTCGTATGTTATTGTGAATTTTATTCTTTCAACGTTCTTTTCATCGCCATTACTTCCCCAGGTTGATTACAGCACTCTTCCCATTGATGGTTTCTTCTCGGCAGTCAAGCATTGGAGTAGCTATATTGGTATATTTGCCGTCATGGGCTTTGTCGCTTCAGGATTTTCCCTTATTTTATCTGCTGGCGGAAGATGGCTGGTGAATCTCTCGAAATTATTTGCTACTCTATCTGTTCTCTATATATTCTTCTCAGCTATTGTCGTGTACACATAGTCTCAATTCGCCTTTTACTTACGTTTTAAAACTCTCAAATTATGCCTCCACGATCACCAAAACCAGAAGCGACGGATCCTCTCTATGGAATGCGACACTCGTGCGCGCATATGTTGGCGCAGGCGGTGCTACAGGTTTTTCCTGAGGCGAAGCTTGGTGTGGGGCCGGTCATTGAGCATGGGTTTTATTATGATTTTCAACTGCCACGAACGCTGACGCCGGAGGACGTGAAGGACATTCAGAAGCGCATGGAGCATATCGGCAAACAGAATCAGACGTTTGTGCGACAGGAGAAGACGATTGAAGAGGCGAAGGCGTTTTTAGAGAATGGAGGCATGGGAACGGGAGCGGGGATGGGATCCGACACCTCCGGTGTCCGACAACCATTTAAAATCGAGTTGGTGAGTGATTTCGCAGAGGGCGGTGCGACGAGCGTGAGTTTCTATGAGAACGTCGATCAGAAAGGCGAGGTGAAATTCGTGGATCTCTGCCGTGGAAATCATACGGAGACCACGGGAAAAGTTGGTGCGTTCCAGCTTACGAGTATTGCGAGTGCGTACTGGAAAGGTGATGCTGCGAATCCATCGATGCAGCGAATCTACGGCGTTTGTTTTGCGACACAAGAAGAGCTGAAAGATTACTTGCATAAGATCGAAGAGGCGAAGAAGCGTGATCACAAAATTCTTGGAAAACAGCTTGGACTTTTTTGTTTTTCTCCGCTGGTTGGTGCGGGTTTACCGCTGTTCCTTCCGAAGGGTGCACGACTCAAAAAGACTCTCGAAGATTTTATTACCTATGAAAAAGAGAAACGTGGATATACGTTTGTTTGCATTCCGCACATCGCGAAAGATGCTTTGTATGTCACGAGCGGACACCTCGGAAAATATGACGCGATGATGCCGATTATGGAGGTAGAAGAAGGCGGCGATAAACTCGTGATGAAGGCGATGAACTGTCCGCATCACTTCGAAATGTATAAAGCGGAGGCGCACTCGTATCGTGAATTTCCTTTGCGTTATGCGGAAAATACGGTCGTGTACCGAAATGAAAAAAGCGGTGAGGTGAATGGCCTCTTCCGTGTTCGTGCGGTGACGCAGGATGATACGCATCACTTCGTGCGACATGATCAGATCGGACCTGAGATCGATATGATTCTTGGACTCACACGAGTCGTGTACGAAAAATTTGGATTCAAAAACTTCCGCGCTCGTGTCTCGGTGCGAGATCCGGAAAAACCAGAAAAGTATTTTGGTGATGACGCGCTGTGGAAACTCGCCGAGAAAAATCTCGTCGAAGCGGTGGAGCGGTGGGGTGTGGAGTATTTTGTTGGTGAGGGAGAAGCCGCTTTCTACGGACCAAAAATCGATATTATGATCGAAGACGCGCTCGGACGTGAGTGGCAGCTGACGACGGTTCAGCTCGACTTCACGCAGCCGGAAAATTTTGATCTCACCTACACGGGCGAAGATGGCAAGTCCCATCGACCTGCTGTTTTGCATGTGGCCATTTTCGGATCGCTCGAGCGATTCATGGGCATTATTATTGAACACTTTGGTGGTGCGTTCCCTGGATGGCTTGCGCCGGTTCAGGTTCGTATCTTGCCCGTGAGCGACCAGTTCCTGCCCTTTGCGAATGAGGTTTTCGAAGAGCTCCGTAACGCCGGTGTCCGCGTCGAGATTGATAATGCTGCCGAAACCCTTGGTAAAAAAATTCGAAATGCCGAACATATGCGCATCCCGTACATGGTCGTCATCGGTGAAAAAGAGACGAGCGAGCGAAACGTCGCCGTCCGCGACTACGCCACCAAGGAGCAAAAGGCGATGTCGACTGAGGAGCTCATAAAGCTGACCCAGCTGTGATTTTGACCGGCTTGAAGGTTTTTTTCCTATTTTTAGCTTTGCTGCGTGACAATGTTGTTTTTTGTTGTATAATTTCTACCTATGCCATCTCTCCATCATATTGATGCCGATCTCATGCTCCGTCAATTTGCTACCCAGCATATTGATCGACCCACTGGCGCTGAGCGAGATGCACTTATCAAGCAAGAGGCGCTGATGATTGGTCAAGCCTCTGATGCTCCCATGCACTCGATTGTTCGCGCCCTT
>CAYHPV010000045.1:4981-7801 GCA_964358735.1 uncultured Candidatus Peribacteria bacterium
CCTTCGACTCAATCTCCGAATTCTGCGTTCGTTCGTGACAAACTTGAATTATTTATTGACGCCTATGATGGCCTCGGTACTCATACGCTCGCCTCTTTTGTTCGTAGTTACTCTGCGATGTATCCCGATGTTGTTTTTCTTCATCTCTTTGAACAGAATCCTTGGCTACGGATACTTCTTATACAAAAAATTGACCAAAGTGCCCGGCAGGTTATCAATCAAACCTACGATACCCTCTATCTGGAAAATCCAGATCTATTTGCCCTGAATGTCCTTCTCACTCGCGTGATTACTTTTCAGAGTGATGGAAAGTCCCTTCATGTGAGCGATAAAAATCTCGATCTCCTTGCTGGATTTCTCCATGGGAAAAAATACCAGCTCTCTCGCCTCTACATGGTTCTCTTCACCGCTCTCTCCCGCTTTATGAATGTCCTTGATACCTCCTCCGAGGTACGAGAAAGTATTACGCGTACGACTCCCGGGCTTCTTTCTGAGCCAACTGATGACGATGTCTCTGAACCTGGACTTCTCGATCCATCATTTGATTTTGATACCTTTTTTCGACGACATTTCAAGGAGTCAATATTCAAATCCTCTAAAAAATCCGCGCCCAAATTTATCCGCCTTATTGATCATTTTCAACTTGATCCAGAATCTTTTATGATTCCCGGTGAACATCTTGCTCCGCTTACTGCCCTTGCTGATAAAAATTCCCAGGATTTTATGCAGGCACAGCGTGAGTATCTTGGCTATTTCCAGACTGGTCACCCTACCCGTGATATCCCTGATCAGCTCGTCAATGAACTCGTTGCCAAACAGCTTGAGCGTGCTGAGCAGCAGATTCGGTTCCATCTCGATACCGGCTTGAGCGAACGTCTTGATCCTGATGTTCACCGTGATTGCGCTCCGCTTCCCCGTATTATTCAGTGTCGCGATCTGCATCAGCTTCTCAAATGGCTCTGTCGGCCTGAAGAGTACCTCGCCGCTTTCCCTCCCGCCAGTGGAGAGACTCCTCCCTCCCGCTCAATTATCCGCTATGAGGCTCGGTGTATGCTCTACTTTTTTCATAAATGCCGGATACGGAGTTTTGATGATCAGAACAAGACTGCCCTTCGAAGACGGGCTCTTCTTGAGGATGATTTTCGAGCTCGGCTTGGTAT
Organism: uncultured Candidatus Peribacteria bacterium; assembly: GCA_964358735.1. GTDB lineage: Bacteria > Patescibacteriota > Gracilibacteria > UBA1369 > UBA12463 > CALREA01. The sequence goes on from CAYHPV010000045.1 coordinate 6,142, forward strand.
TGAGACCACTGAGACGATGACATACAGATTTCGTATTGCCATGCAGATTGATCGAGATTCTCATGAACCAGTCACTGATGAAAACGGTCGTTATAACTATTCTGTTCTTCAGCCGAATGATTCTCTCTGGCCGAGTGAAGATATTCCCGATGATCAACCACACGTTTGCAAGGATTTTTCTTTGTATCTCTATCCTGCCGAGGAACGTATTTTTCAGAAAGCTGAAGCAACGGCTCCCTTGCCTGATGGCACTCTCAAAAAATTTCCCATTTATTTCTATTCTCGAGACGGACACATCTTCCAGATTAAGCCTGATCTTTCCGACGTATCGCGTCATATTCGCGGTCGACCACCGGATGATGGCATTCGTGGGTCAGCCGTGAGCGATAATCGAGAAGATCGTGACCTCATGCGAAATTTGGTTTATCAGTATTGTGGTGGTGGAACGAATATCGTGAATGATGATGTTGAGGGTCGTCACCTTTCTGATTCCCGCTCTCTTCGTCAATATACTCGAGGGTCGGCCGCTTATAGGAATGATACTGAATTAATGGCTAAAGTTCGAGCTACTATCGCGGTCAATATGACTCCTCCCGGAAAAGATGCTGCTCCCGATTTTATCAATCACATCGTCGTCCCTTTTGAGTGGCAGGTGCTTCCTCTCGATCAGATGCTTATCGCCGGGAGTGATCATACCGTCACCTCGCATGAACACAGCTATGTTCCCGAGCGTGAGTTTGAGACGATTTTCAGGATTCTTCGTCCACCAATGGTCTATGGTACGAAATTTGCCAAATATGCCCTTCAAGGCTACAAATCTCGTAATGGCCATCAAGTGCCTCTGAGTGGCTGAAAATTTTGGTAATTTTACCCTTGCTTTTTTTTCGAAGGATTCTTAGAATCTTGCGGAGTTATATTAGGTATTCATTCAAATTTTCCATATGTCAAAAGTCATTGAAGCAACCGGTCATGTGCGTCAGATCATTGGTCCCGTGGTGGACTGTCAGTTTGAGGGCGAGATGCCGGCGATTTATGAGGCGCTGACCATTCAGCATGGTGATCATGTTTTGACGCTTGAGGTTCAGGCGCACATCGGCTCGAATATGGTACGAGCGGTGGCGATGGGTACGACGGATGGATTGCAGCGTGGAACGGCGGTCACACGAACGGGCGAGACGATCATGGTTCCCGTGGGACGCGAGATGCTTGGCCGAATGGTGGACGTGCTCGGTCGGCCGATTGATGGGAAGGAGAAGGTGGCGGCGAAAAAAACGTACTCGATTCACCGACCGTCTCCGAAGTTTATGGATCAGTCGACGAAGACGGAGATTTTTGAAACGGGTATCAAAGTTATTGATTTGATTTGTCCCTTCATGAAGGGTGGTAAGGTTGGATTGTTTGGAGGGGCTGGAGTTGGAAAGACGGTCATCGTCACGGAGTTAATTCATAATATTGCAACGGCACACGGAGGCTTCTCGGTCTTTGCGGGTGTCGGTGAGCGAACTCGTGAAGGAAATGATTTGTATCATGAAATGGCGGACTCGGGAGTATTGGATAAGACGTGTCTCGTGTTTGGGCAGATGAATGAGCCGCCTGGGGTGCGTCTGCGTGTCGCACTTACGGGTGTGACGATCGCGGAGTACTTCCGTGATGAAGAAAA
>CAYHPV010000046.1:0-7707 GCA_964358735.1 uncultured Candidatus Peribacteria bacterium
GGTGGATGAGGCCTGGTCAATTATGCAACATGGTGACTCGGCGAGATTTTTGTTTGGACTCGTGAAACGTGCTCGAAAATACTTCCTTGGTATCACGACGATTACGCAGGATGTGGAAGACTTCTTCAAGTCTGAATACGGTAAACCTATTATTACCAACTCCTCGATGCAGCTGCTCTTGAAACAGGCGCCTGCGGCGATCGATTACCTCGGTCAGGTTTTCAATCTGACGGAAGGGGAGAAGTATATTCTCCTCAATAGTGGCGTGGGTCAGGGTCTCTTTTTTGCCGGTAATAAACACGCGGCTATCCAGATTATTGCCTCCTACGGTGAAGATCAGACCGTCACGACGAATCCACAGCAAGTTCTCCTCCGTAAACAGGCCAAGATCGCTGAGATGGGAGGAAAAGCTCCAGTGGCCTCGGTCGCTGTGCCTGTGCCTGAAATTCCTGTTCCGGCGCCGGTTCCTGAAATTCCCGTACCTGAGGTTGCGCCTGCGCCTGAAATTCCACCTACACCTGAGGTCACTCCTGTCCCAGTTCCTGAGCCAACTCCTGCTCCGGTTTCCACACCAACTCCCGTGGCTCCTCCTGCTCAAACACCTGAGCCTCCGGTTGCGCCTCTTCCATCTCCAGCGCCAGTAATGACTCCGGCAGCACCTACGCTTCCTGTAACTCCAGTTTCACCTACTTCAGCTCCAGAACTTCCCGTAACTCCACCTGCCGCTCCACCTTCGCCACCCGCCAGCTAATCTCTTCGTGCGAGATCCTCAAAAAATAGTACCTGTCCCGAATCGATGTCGTGAAGTCCACCGATAATTTTTATCTCTCCGGCCTTCTCCATTTCATTTAAAATGCTGCTCTGCTCCTTCATTTTTTGAACGGTTATAAAAACGTTTTTTTCGGCAACATTTCGAAGGAATATTTTATTATTACCATTTCTTTCGGTCGTTGTTTCTGTTTCCTGCTCAATGGCTGGTTTTATCTTGTTGAGGAGGGCGGTAATATTTCCAAGCATAATATTATTGCAGGCACCTTCAATTGCGCCACATTTCGTATGACCTAGAACGACGATGAGTTTCGATCCGGCTATTTTACAGGCAAATTCCATACTCCCGATAATGTCTTCATTGAGAATATTTCCTGCGATTCGAATGCTGAATATGTCACCCAATCCTTGGTCAAAAATCAACTCTGCCGAGGTTCTTGAGTCGATGCAGCTCAAAATTGAGGCAAAGGGAAATTGCCCTTCGGATGTTTCGTTCACCTGTTCTAGTAGATTTCGATGAGCCTTGATGTTCCTGACAAATCGCGTATTTCCATCCCTCAGGATTTCCAGTGCCAGCTCCGGTGTTAGCCCATTTTGCGTCTCTTTGGTGTGTGCTTTCATTTGGACGTGGATTAAACCCATCAGTGCTTCAGCGCATACTCCAGCGCCTCATCCTCATCCGTCTTCGGATCATCTTTTATTTCTATATCCGGAACAATAGGGTTTTCGGTGAGGTTTTTTTCGTTCGGGGTTTGCCATTTGGCGATGGTTTGTTTGTAGAGGGAGCCGTCGTTGTAGTCGGCGATTTCCTGGACGGTGCCTTTGCCGAAGCTTTTTTCGCCGATGAGGGTGGCGTGATTATTTTCTTTCAAAGAGGCCGCGACGATTTCGGAGGCGGAGGCGCTACCGCCATTGATCAGCACTTTGATGGGATAGTTTGCGAGCTCTCCTTCGCCAATGGAATAGAATATTACCTCAGGATCGATGGCATCAATTTCTGCGCGTTCTGCGCCACCAACTGAGGTGCGTAGGAACTCCTCCGCGTTTTCACGTTTCGAAAATTTCAAAGAGGCGAGTCGGGTTTTTTTTGGTAAGAATGTATCGAGCATCTGGAGCGATGCATCGAGGTAGCCACCCGGGTTGTCACGAAGATCGATGACGAATGATGTTGGATTTTTTTCGAGTAATTTTTTTGCTTGAACGGCGAAGTCGAGTCCACTGGATTGCGTGAAATTTCGGACGATAATGTAGGCTACTTTACCTTTCATTTTTGCGACGATCGCGTCGAGACGGATCCGTTCACGCGTGATACTAAAGGATATTTTTTTCCCGTCACGCTCGATGAGGAGTTCTACTTTTGTTCCTGTTGGTCCTTTAATGAGTGCAGAAACCTCAGGAAGTGTCAGTCCCGCGGTACTCTTTTTATCAATTTCAAGAATAATATCTTTTGATTTCAGTCCCGCTTTACTCGCGGGAGTTCCCTGGATGGGACTGATGATACGCACTTTGTTTTCGATGAGATCGATGGAGACCCCTATTCCGTCAAACTCGCCGGTCAATGACTCAGAGAAATTTTTTGCGGTGGCAGGTTCCTGAAAGACCGTGTATTTGTCTCCGAGCTTATTGACCATGCCGCTGATGGCTCCGTAGAGCAGTTTTTTGTCGTCGAGTTTTTCTTTTCCGACATATTTTTCATGGATTCGATTCCAGACGTCGAGGAGAATTTTGAATTTATCGTTATTTGCAAAGGTGTTGTCGCTGTTTCCAGATGATGGAATCTGAATAATTTGTATGGTTTGCGTTGGTGTTGTTATCTGCGTACTGATCGTGTGAATATAGTCTGCGACTTCAGCGCGGGTTACTTTTTCCTTTGGTTTAAACTGTGTATTCCCCACGCGTATCCCGAACTCCTGTGCCGTTTTTACGATTGGAGCGTACGCCGATTTTGGTCGAATATCCTTGAATATAATTTCATCGGTTCCGTAGTGACGCGTGATGCCGATTCCCATGACCGCGAATAACGTTTCGAGTACTTCGATGCGTTTCATTTTTTGACCCGGGTTGAATAATCCTTTCTCTTTTATGATGCCGGTTTCAAATGCCTTTTTGGCATATGGCGCATATCGAGAGGCTGAAGAAAGATCGGAAAATGGGGTGCTGACCTTCGTTGATGGTTCGGGTTTGTAGCCCGCAGCGCGCCAGGCGAGTTCGTAGAGATCGCCCTTTGTCATTAATTTCTCAGGTGAAAATTTCGCTTTATCCGGTGGCGTAATGCCCTGTTCTTGCAACCAGGTGATCGATTCTTCGTACAGCGCCCCGCTTTCTACATCAGAAAAAGAGGCAAATGCGGCTGAGGGTATCAGATTGCACAAAAGGATCACGACCAGTAAGATTTTTTTCAACATGCTTTTTGCCTGATTTGTGAGGTAAAATACGTGAATGCACTCTACCCTTTGAAGCTCATTTAGGCAAACCAGCCTCATTGACTGAAGCTGATAAATTTGGTATAATTTAATGATCCTATGAATACCTTTTTCCGCACCAGTATCGTCGCCGCTTTCTGCCTTGCTCTTGCTTGGGTGAGTCTGCCATGGTTTCATAATGGACGCGCTTCTGACATGGAAACCTCGCAGGTTATCCTTTCTCATCAACCCGGTGGACGCTCCACCATTCTGGATGCTGAAGGAAAAGAAGAAACGATCAATGGATCCGCTGATCTCACTCCGGGCGACACTCTTCGTACTGATGACAAGCAGAGCCTTCTTACGTTTCCTGGTGGTGGTGCCGTTCGACTTGATACGGGTACCCGTCTAAAATTTGTATCTGAGTCGGAGTCTGGATCTGCCCTCATTCTTGAAGAGGGTCAAGTCTGGGTTACCACGATTGGTGCGCGGATTCCACTGACCGTTATAGTTGCCGGTGGAGTTATCGCTGAGTCGAGCGACTCTTCGATCAATATCGAGTACCGCGATGGTGAGGTCCGTTTTTTCGCCGCGACGAGACCGACTCGTGTTGGATTTTTTATTCCTGACACCAAAGACACCGAAGGCACCAATTCTCTTACCAGCGTTCCATCTTCCATTAATAGTGTCCTGGTTGCCCAGCAACATACCTTTACGGTTGCCCTCTCAAAAATCCAGCCAAAGTTGGAAAAACTTCTCTATTCGAAACTCGTCAAAGAGTTTCAGTATCTTCCATTATCTCCAGAAGCACTCAAGGAAAATACTTGGTTGAGTTCGAATTATGCTCAGGATCGTTTCACCCGTGAGTTTTTGGTGGCACGTATTCTTGATGGCGTGAGAAAGCGCGGTCTGGCCGTCAGTAATCCGAACAATCTTCTCTCTCAACTGACATCTTCTTTCGGAGATCTTCGTGAACGTATTACCCTTCGTCCTGAGACCAGACTTCAGTATCAGGTGAGTCGGGATCTCATCCATCTTGATGATATTATCTACTACTACGTCGCTTCTCAGGATACGAGTGCCCGTGATCGTGTTGCTTATTTCCAGGAGCTCCTCACCGCCCACGCCTCTGATCAACCCTATCTCACGGAGATTGATCGTGCTCTTACTGAGCGCTTCGCCACCTTTAGTATTGCCATTCCTCAGGACACCTCGCTTTTCAAGGTTCGAAATTTTCTTCGTGACACCCTTCTGGGCCTGAATACTCTTGGGTTTAAACTTTCTTACGAGGCCTCAAGTCGCCTTGTTCGCTCGTATCTCTCTGATGTGTATCAGTCGCTTTCGTACGATGACTCCATTATTCATGAGCTTATTACCGCCTATTTTACGCAGTATAAAAATCTCTTCAAACAGTACTCCGCTGATATCTCCAAACACTCATCGGTTCTCGCCGAGGAAAATCAGCTCCTGAGTCAGCTCTATCTTCTCAATCCGATTTTTTATAAAGAATCATACCTCAAGGAAACCTTCGCGCTTCAATCTCAGTGGCTTGATCTTCTTCCGGAGGGTCGTGATAGGGACGAAGAGCGACAAACCCTTGTTGCGGCCAAAGTGGATCTCATGAAGCGTCTTCGATTTTTCTTTTTTTCTGAAAAAATTTCTGTGACGGATGCGAGTTTCGTGTTGTTTCGACTTCTCTCTGACATTTCACTCGCTTCTGGCCAGAGTGATGCCGCGGTTGCCCAGTACTTCAAAGACAGTATTCGAGCGCAGGAAGATTTTCTTCAGTACCTGAGTAATCGTGATTTCGCCGATTCCAAGCTCTATGGAGGTGTCCATAAAGAGCGTTTTACCGCCTTTCTCAAACATAAAAAAGATCTCATGGAGATTGATAAAATTCAGCAGGGGCTTCTCGGCACCCTTTCTTCCGAGTCCAAAGAGGCCAAAGAAACGCTTCAGGATATTCAGAAAAAATTTGCTGCGGTGGGAGTGACAAAATTAAAAGTTTCTCCGCTCCTCGATAAGGATCAGTCTCAGGTGTTCATCGAGTCTGCCGAGTATAACTCTATTCCATTTAGCGGCATTTATGACCGTGATCGTTCGTATGTGTCTGATGTGAAGGTCTATAACGAGACGATTCTGAGTGCGGCCATTCCTCTCGATAAGATTAAGAGTATTTTCAAGGTCAAACCTCAGGATCCTCTCTTTGCCGTGGCTCCGGTCGAGACTTCGGTTGAAGAAAATCCGGTTGAAAAAGTGGCAAAATTATTTTTATTGAAAAAAATGAAGGAGGTTGGATTTGTTCTTGAGATTGAGAGCGTGACCTCTCTTGATTATACCAAAAAAATCTTCCAGATATTGTCTGCTGTTCTTCCCTATGAAAAGAGTGAGATCAGCCTTTCCTTTGTCGTGGATCTTATGGACAATACCTTGAAGGACATCAAGGTGATCATTCTCGATGTTCCGGTCTCCATGCCCGGTGCCCTTCCTCTCGGCAATGCGACAAAAAAAATCCAGAACTTTTATCAGGATGAGTTTCTTAAGGCGGTAGGGGCGAAGGAAGAGGCGGAAAAATCTGAACAAAAGGCTGCGGAGGAGGCCCAGCAAAAAGCGGCTGCTGAGTTGCTCAAAAAATCTCAGGATGCCGTGGCTCCCATGACTCCCGTGCTCCCAGAACCCGTGAGTGCGCCTTGAGGCGAAAAATCCCTGACATTCTGAGGAAACTGTGATATAAGGTGTTCGCACTTTATATTGTTTTTTCTTTTTTATGGCTCAAGCTGTCTCAAATTCAGATTATGGTGCCGATCAAATTCAAGTTCTGGAAGGTCTTGCCGCGGTTCGTAAGCGTCCGGGCATGTACATTGGGACGACGGATGTGGCTGGACTCCATCACCTCGTTTGGGAAATTGTTGATAATGCGATTGATGAGGCGATGGCGGGTTTTTGTAAAAATATCGTGGTGAAACTTTTAAAGGATGGTGGCTGTTCTGTGGAGGATGATGGTCGTGGTATTCCAGTCGATACGCATAAAAAAACCGGTAAATCTGCGCTTGAAACCGTGCTTACCGTGCTCCACGCCGGTGGTAAATTTGGCGATGGTGGATACAAGGTTTCTGGTGGTCTTCATGGTGTTGGTTCTTCCGTGGTGAATGCACTTTCCGTGAAGCTCGTAGCTGAAGTTCGTCGGGATAATAAGCTTTATCGACAGGAGTATAAACGTGGCGATGCCCAGACCAAGGTGGAGGCGGTAGGCAAGTCGACGAGTACTGGAACGATCATTACCTTCTATCCTGATCCGGAGATTTTTGAGCATCTCGATTTTGATTTTCTCACGGTCACTAATCGCCTCAGGCAGCAGGCCTATCTGACGAAGGGGATTGCGATTACGATTATTGATGAGCGGAATGATCAGATCTATAAGTTCTATTTTGAGGGAGGTGTCCGTGCCTATGTTCAGCATCTGAATGCCAAAAAAGAGCCGATTGGAGAGGTGATGTATGTGGAAAAAGAGGCCCCGGAGGGCAATATTGAAATCGCGCTTCAATACTCCCAGTCATTTCAGGAGCACGTCTTTTCTTTTGCCAATAATATTCTGACCCCGGAAGGCGGTATGCACCTGACCGGTTTTCGCTCGGCACTTACCAGAACGATCAATAACTATGCGCGGAAACATGAGTTCCTCAAAGAGAAGGAAGAGAATCTTACGGCGGAGGATGTGCGTGAGGGTTTAACCGCGGTCATTTCGGTGAAACTGGCGAATCCTCAGTTTGAAGGTCAGACGAAGAGTAAGCTTGGAAATCCCGAGATGCGAACGGCGGTTGAAAATGTCTTTGGAACCTACCTCGATGAGTATTTTGAGGAGCATCCAAATGAGGCAAAAATCGCCTTTGCCAAGTGCGCGCTCGCCGCTCGGGCACGCCTCGCCGCTCGCGCCGCCCGTGACACCGTCATTCGCAAGGGCCTCCTCGATGGTATGACCCTCCCTGGCAAACTGGCTGACTGCTCTTCCCGAGATCCTCTCGTTTCTGAGCTCTTCCTCGTCGAGGGTGACTCCGCCGGAGGTTCTGCAAAACAGGGTCGGAATCGTGAGTTTCAGGCCATCCTTCCACTTCGAGGTAAAATCTTGAATGTCGAGCAGGCCCGTCTCGACAAGATTCTCGCGAATACCGAAATCAAGGCTCTTGTCATCGCGATGGGTGCCGGTGTCGGTGAGCAGTTTGATGCGACCAAACTCCGCTACAATAAAATTGTGATCATGACCGATGCCGATGTGGATGGTGCGCATATTCGCACCCTTCTTCTTACGCTTTTCTATCGATACTTTCGACAGATCATCGAGGAGGGACACATCTACATTGCTCAACCACCGCTCTACAAACTCGCTTTCGGTAAGACGGTTCGTTATGTCTACAATGATGAAGAAAAAGAGATGACCCTGAAGGAGTTTAAAGATAAGAGCGTCTCCATCCAGCGATATAAAGGTCTTGGTTAAATGAACCCTGAGCAGCTCTGGGAAACCACCATGGATCCATCTGTT